>NZ_JBNQTI010000286.1:0-5999 GCF_050325825.1 Kitasatospora sp. LaBMicrA B282 | reverse complement strand
CCGTAGCCGACCGGTGCGGGGGCGCCGGGAGCGCCGGGGACGGGCAGGCCGGCGACGGCGAGCGGGACGGGCGGGGCGGGCAGGGCGGAGCGGGCGACCGCGGCGGCCCGGCGGTGCCGCGGGGCCATCACCGGGCTGCCCACGGGGAGCGGGAAGTCCTCCTCCGGCCTGGTCAGCTGGGCCAGGTCGTAGTCGCCGAACAACTCGTCCAGCCCGCGCGGCGGCTCGCGCCAGCCCGACGGCGCGGGGGCCGGCTGGCGGCGGCCGATCCGGATCGAGCGCAGCTTGGGCGGCTCGGCCGGGCGGAGCAGGTCCGCGGTGGAGAGCGCGAGCCGGACGTCGTGCCAGTCCTCGCCGGTGGTCTGGGCGATCGCGGCCCGCAGGGTGAGCGTGCCGGTGCCGGCGCCGCGGCGGTGGTCCAGCCGGTAGGTGGGCAGCCAGCGGGCGCCGGGGACGCGGTACTCGAGCTCGACGGTGAACGGGGTCGTCGGGGCCGCTGTGGCGTCGGGGGACTCCGGGCCGGTCGGGGTGTGAGGGGTGTCCGGGGAGTCCGGCGCGTCCGGGCCGGTCGCGGTGTCCCGGGTGAGGGTGACCAGGGCGACCGCGCGGGTGCCGACCGGGGTGCGCAGCTCCGCGGTGGAGGCGAGGTCCACCCGGGCGCCGAGTAGTTCGCGCTCCCGGACCGCCTGCCGCAGCCGCTCCTCGGTCTCGGCGGCCGCCGCGTGCAGGGCGCCGAGCCGCTCCTCGACGAAGTCGGCCAGGGTGAGCAGCGCGTCCGCCGGCACCCGGCGGTGCGGGTCCTCCGCCCGGCGCTTGGGGGTGGTCGGGCGCACCTCGGCGAGCCGGGCGATCCGGTCGGCCAGCTGCCGCTCGCGCAGGCGCAGCGCCGCCTCGCGCTGCTCGGCCGCGGTCAGCCGCCGCCGCAGCTCGGGCAGCTCCGCCGGGTCGGTCAGCCGTGCCTGCGCGGTCAGCCGGACCTCGGTGACCCGCCAGCCCGCCGGTCCCGCGGGCAGCGCCGCGCGCAGCGACCCCGGCTCCGCGGTGTCCGGCAGGCCGGTGACGCAGAGCCGGAGCCGGCCGGGGTCGGTGGCCGGGTCGGGGCCGGCGGCGGTGGGCAGGGCGCCGTGGGCCAGCCGGCGGCAGACCGCACCGGCGGCGTGCACCACCACCGAGTCCAGCGTGCTGGGCCAGTGCGGGACGGGAGGTGACGTGGTGTCGGCCGGCAGATCGGTCATCGGGTTCCCCTTCTCCCCGGGCCGCCCCCGGGTCTCGCCCCGGTGGCGCCGCTACGGCCACTCAGTCTGCCCGGACCGGGTGACGGCTGTCGCGGAACCCCCGGCCCGGCGGGGCGCGGTCCGGGCGGTTGCGGGAGGATGGTGGCCGTCCGCCCCGGCGGACGACGGGCGTCCGCAACCGGCGGTGCCCCGGACCGCAGGAGAGCAGCAGCATCATGCGCACCGTCGCCGTCGTCGGCACCGGCCTGATCGGCACCTCCATCGCCCTCGCGCTGACCGGGCGGGGGATCACGGTGTACCTCTCCGACGCCGATCCGGACGCCGCGCACACCGCCGCCGCGCTGGGGGCCGGGATCGCCGAGGAGCCGGCCGAGCCGGTGGACCTGGCGATCGTCGCCGTCCCGCCGGCGCTGGTCGGCAAGGTGCTGGCCGACTGCCAGCGGCGCGACCTGGCCCACAGCTACACCGACGTGGCCAGCGTCAAGGCCGGCCCGCGCTCCGAGATCGCCGCGCTGGGCTGCGACACCGCGCACTACATCGGCGGGCACCCGATGGCCGGCCGGGAGCAGTCCGGCCCGTTGGCCGCCCGGGCCGACCTCTTCGACGGCCGGCCCTGGGTGCTCACCCCCACCCCGGACACCGAGACCGAGACGCTGAACGCGGCCCTGGAACTGGTCGCCCTCTGCGGCGGGATGCCGGTGGTGATGGACGCTGCCGCGCACGACCGGGCGGTGGCGCTGGTCTCGCACACCCCCCAGCTGCTCTCCTCGCTGGTCGCCGCCCGGCTGGAGCACGCCGACGACACCGCGGTGCGGCTGTCCGGGCAGGGCGTGCGGGACGTCACCCGGATCGCCGCCTCGGACCCGCGGATGTGGCTGGACATCCTCTCCGCCAACGCCGGCGTGGTCGCCGACATCCTGGAGGAGCTGGCCGGCGACCTGAACACCACGGTGGCCGCGCTGCGTGCCGTGGCGGCCGGGGACGAGGCCGGGCGCCGGACCGGGGTGGCCGACCTGGAGGCCGTGATGCGCCGCGGCAACCACGGGCAGGCCCGGATCCCCGGCAAGCACGGCGCCCCGCCCACCCGCTACGAGACGGTGGTGGTGGCGATCGGCGACCAGCCCGGCGAGCTGGGCCGGCTGTTCCGGGAGGCCGCCCGGGCCGGGGTCAACATCGAGGACGTGGCGATCGACCACTCGGCCGGGCAGCGGGTCGGCCTGGTCCAGCTCCAGGTGGAGCCGGCGGCGGTGGCCCGGCTGGTGCAGGCGCTGGGCGAGCGCGGCTGGGACGTGCGCGACTGACGGGTACGGGAGTGAGCGGGCCCCGGGCCGGGTGCCGCGGCGGCCCGGTTCGGGGTGTCGCGGCGGTCGTCTAACCTTGAGGTATCTCCCCGGGTGTCGAGAAGAGAGGTTCCCTGTGGACACTGCCGACCGAGCGCACGCCCCGGTCGTCGTCGCCATCGACGGACCCTCCGGCTCCGGCAAGTCGACCGTCTCCCGCGCGGTGGCGGCCCGGCTGGGCCTCAGCTTCCTCGACACCGGCGCCATGTACCGGGCGATGACCTGGTGGATGCTGGCCAACGAGGTGGACGTCACGGACCCTGAGGCGGTCGCGATCGCCTGCGGCAAGCCGGTGATCGTCTCCGGTACCGACGCCGACGGCCCGACCATCACGGTCGACGGCCAGGACGTCTCCGGCCCGATCCGCGGCCCCGAGGTGACCGCCCAGGTCTCCGCGGTCTCCGCGGTGCCGCAGGTCCGGGCCCGGCTGGTCGAGCTGCAGCGCGGCTGCGCCGAGCTGGCGCCGCGCGGGATCGTCGCCGAGGGCCGGGACATGGGCAGTGTGGTCTTCCCGGAGGCCACCGCCAAGATCTTCCTGACCGCCTCCGGCACGGCGCGCTCCGAGCGGCGGGCCGCGGAGCTGCGGGCCAAGGGCGTCGACGAGCAGACCATCGCCGAGATGGCCGCGGACCTCGACCGCCGGGACGCCGCGGACTCCTCCCGGGCCACCGCACCGCTGGTGCAGGCGCCGGGCGCGGTGCTGGTGGACACCAGCGAGCTGACCCTCCAGCAGGTGATCGACACCGTCTCCGACCTGGTGGCGCAGCGGGCAGGGCACCTGATCGCCGCCTAGCCGGCGGCAGCGGGACCGTGACCTCGGGCGTCAGGCGCCCGGGGTCGGACTTTTTGGATGTGGATTTTTCGCGCTGCCCGGTCGGCCACGGCCGGGCAGGAACGCACGGCGCCCCCTCGGGGCGCCGGGAAACGGGACAGACGAAGATGAGCAACGAGCACGTCGCCGGCCACGGCGAACTGGACGATGCCGAGTACGCCGAGTTCATGGCGCTCGCCGAGAGCGAGGGCTTCGAGGACGGCGACCTCGACCTGGAGGGCCTGGGGCACCTCCCGCTTCCGGTGCTGGCCGTGGTCGGGCGGCCGAACGTCGGCAAGTCGACCCTGGTGAACCGGATCATCGGCCGCCGCGAGGCGGTCGTCGAGGACCGGCCCGGCGTCACCCGCGACCGGGTGAGCTACGAGGCCACCTGGAACGGCCGGCGCTTCAAGGTGGTCGACACCGGCGGTTGGGAGATCGACGTCCTCGGCATCGACGCCCTGGTCGCCGCCCAGGCCGAGCTGGGCATCGAGACCGCCGACGCGGTGCTCTTCGTGGTGGACGCCACGGTCGGCGCCACCGACGCCGACGAGGCCCTGATCAAGATCATCCGTCGGGCCGGCAAGCCGGTGGTGCTCTGCGCCAACAAGGTCGACGGCCCGTCCACCGAGGCGGAGGCCGCCTACCTCTGGTCGCTCGGCCTCGGCGAGCCCTACCCCGTCTCCGCGCTGCACGGCCGCGGCTCCGGCGACCTGCTGGACGCCGTGCTGGCCGCACTGCCCGAGGCCCCGCCGCAGACCTTCGACGGCGTCCCGCTCGGCGGCCCGCGCCGGGTGGCGCTGATCGGCCGGCCCAACGTCGGCAAGTCCAGCCTGCTCAACAAGCTGGCCGGCGAGGAGCGGGTGGTGGTCAACGAGCTGGCCGGCACCACCCGCGACCCGGTCGACGAGATGATCGAACTGGGCGGCAAGACCTGGAAGTTCGTCGACACCGCCGGCATCCGCCGCCGGGTCCACCTGACCGCCGGCGCCGACTTCTACGCCTCGCTGCGCACCTCCGCGGCGCTGGAGAAGGCCGAGGTCGCGGTCGTCCTGGTGGACTGCAGCGAGACGCTGGCCGAGCAGGACACCCGGATCATCTCGATGGCCGTCGAGGCCGGCCGGGCCGTGGTCGTCGCCTACAACAAGTGGGACCAGCTCGACGAGGAGCGCCGCTACTACCTGGAGCGCGAGATCGAGCGCGACCTCGTCCAGGTGCAGTGGGCGCCGCGGGTGAACATCTCGGCGAAGACCGGCCGGCACATGGAGAAGCTGGTGCCGGCGATCGAGACCGCGCTGGCCGGCTGGGAGACCCGCGTGCCGACCGCCAAGCTGAACGCCTTCCTCGGTGAGCTGGTCGCCGCCCACCCGCACCCGATCCGCGGCGGCAAGCAGCCCCGGATCCTGTTCGGCACCCAGGCCGGCACCCGGCCGCCGCGCTTCGTGCTCTTCGCCTCCGGCTTCCTGGAGGCCGGCTACCGGCGGTTCGTCGAGCGCCGGCTGCGCGAGGAGTTCGGCTTCGTGGGGACGCCGATCTCGATCTCGGTGCGGGTGCGGGAGAAGCGCAAGAAGAAGTAGGGATAAGAGGTGTCAGGGGGATCGGGGATCCCCCTGGGGGACAGCGGTACGGCCCGGTGGCGAGGAGCCACCGGGCCGGCTGCTTTTCCGGGCGCTGCTTGTGGCTGCGGCTCGGGTGGTGCTCGGGTGGGGCCTGGCCGCTGCTCGGGCGCTGCCCGGGTGGGGCTTGGCCGCTGCTCGGGTGGTGCGTGCGTCCCGGGCGGCCGGCGGCCGGCGGACTCAGGCGCGGCCGGGCGGCAGGGAGAGCAGGTTGCCGCGGTGCCGGCCCGGGGTGGTCGGGGCCGGGACGCCGGGGGAGGGGACGGCCGGGGTGAGGTAGCCGGTGGCCACCCAGCCCTGCCCTGAGGCGGGCTGCTGCTGGTGCTGGGCGTGCTGCGCGTGCAGGTGGGCGTGTTGCGCCGCCTGGGGGTAGTGGGTGGCCTGGTACTGCGGGGCCTGGTGGTTCTGGTGGCCCTGGTGTGTTTGGTGGGCCGGGTGCGCCTGGTGGGCCTGCTGGTACGGGTGGTGAGCCGCCTGCTGCTGGCCGGGGACGAACTGCGGCGTCCCCGGGAGCTGCCCGACGTAGCTGGGGAAGGACTGGTGCTGCGGCAGCTGGCCCTGCGCCGCGGACCCGGCGGTCGGCGGGAGCGCGCCGTGGCCGTACCCGTAACCGAGGCGGTGCTCCTCGGCGCCGAAGTGGCGCTCCCGGACCGCGAAGCCGGTGAACCGCAGGTCCTCCTCGCCGGCGCGGTCGCCGGGCAGGGCGCGGAACAGGCGGCGGTACTCGGAGTACAGCTCGTCGTAGATCGGCGTCGGGGTGGGAGCGATCGGATGCTCCCCGTCGTACGACGGCCTCATCGCCGGGATCCCCCGGGTGGTGGTGGTCTGGCGGAAGGATGGGGTCACGTCGTAGCTGTACACGTAGGGCCCAACGAGCGAGCTCCGGCAGGGATGCGGGTCTGCGCCGGGCGGCCGAGGTGGGGTGGCGCGGTAAGGAGGTGCGGGGCGCGGGGGGTGACCGCGCGCCGCCGCGCGCCGGTGGGGCGGCGCGCGCGGC
>NZ_JBNQTI010000285.1:0-6010 GCF_050325825.1 Kitasatospora sp. LaBMicrA B282 | reverse complement strand
CGGCTGCCCCGGCAGCCGCCGCGGCCCGCGGGCCGCGGGCGGCCCGGGCCGGCCGCTCGGCGACCGGCGGCAGGGTGCCCTTGAGCGGCCCCCACTCGTTCGGGTCCGGGACACCGGGCGGCTGCATCTTGCGCCGCGCCGGGCCGGCGTGGTCGTGGTCGCTCTCCCCCGGCTCCTTGGCCCCTGGCCAGGCCTTGGCGACCCGGGCGGCGAGCACGAACTCCTTGCGCAGCGGGTGGCCCTCGAAGCCCTCCGGCAGCAGCAGCGGGTCCAGGTGCGGGTGACCGGTGAAGTCGATGCCGAACATCTCGTGCGTCTCGCGCTCGTGCCAGCCGGCACCGGCGTAGACGCCGACCGCGCTCGGCAGCGCCGCGCCCGCGCGCGGCACCCGGGTGCGCAGCAGCAGGTGCCGCACCGCGCGGGCGTCGCCGACGGCAGCCAGGTGGGCGCAGACCGCGAAGCCCTCGGCGAGCTCGTCCACCGCGCTCAGCCAGTCGAAGAAGCGCAGGCCGAGGCCGTCCCGGGCGGCGGTGAGCGCCTCGGTCCAGTGCTCGGCGGGCACGTCCACGGTGAGCAGGTCGTAGGCCGCCGCGGCGGTGGCCCAGGGGCCGATCGCGGCGGCGGTGGCCGCCTCGGGGGTCTGCGCGGGGGCGTCCTCGGCGGGCGTCTGCGCCGGGGCGTCCTCGGCGGGGGTCTGCCCGGCGTCGGCGGGTCTGCTCTCCGCGCCGCTCGAAGGGCCGGTCACGGGATCGGTCACTGGGCACCCCCCGGGCCCGGCACCAGCGGGCAGCGCAGCGCGCCGACCGAGGGGCCGGTGTAGCGCTCCGGCAGCGACTCTGCGGCGATCTTCTCCTGGAGCTTGAGGATGCCCTGCAGCAGCGCCTCGGGCCGCGGCGGGCAGCCGGGCACGTAGACGTCGACCGGAATGATCTGGTCCACGCCCTTGGTGACCGAGTAGGAGTCCCAGTAGGGCCCGCCCGAGTTGGAGCAGGCGCCGAAGGAGATGACGTACTTGGGCTCGGGCATCTGCTCGTAGAGCCGGCGCACGGCCGGGGCCATCTTGTCCGTCACGGTGCCCGAGACGATCATCAGATCGGCCTGCCGGGGCCCGGGCGCGAACGGGATCACGCCCATCCGGATGAAGTCGTGCTTGGCCATCGAGGCCGCGATGAACTCGATCGCGCAGCAGGCCAGGCCGAAGTTGAAGCACCAGAGGCTGTACCGCCGCCCCCAGTTCAGCACCACCTTGACCGGGTCCGGGGCCAGCCGGGACAGCGGGCCGAGCCGGCGCTGTTCGAGGGCGCCGGGGCCCGGGTGGGCGGGGTCGGGCAGTCCGAGCGGCACCGGCCCGCCGGCACCGTGGCCGGCGGAGTGGCTGTGGGTCACGTCCATTCCAGGACCCCCTTCTTCCAGGCGTAGAGCAGCCCGACCGCGAGGAAGCCGAGGAAGACGAACATCTCCACCAGCGTCGCCGTGCCGTACCCCGCGGCGGCGAACACGGTCGCCCACGGGAAGAGGTAGATCGCGTCGACCGCGAAGATCACGTACAGGAAGGCGTAGACGTAGTAGCGGATCTGGGTCTGCGCCCAGCCCTCGCCCACCGGGTCCACGCCGCACTCGTAGGTGAGCAGCTTCTCCGCGGACCAGACCGCGGGGCGCAGCAGCCGGTTGGCCGTGAAGCCGACCACCAGGAAGAGCACGCCGATCACCGCGAGCAGGCCGACGGCCGCGTACGCGTCGAAGTAGCCGCTGCCCAGCGCGGGGTCGGCCGCGAGGGCGGTGGCCCGGGGGCCCTCCATGCGTTCGCCTCCAGCGGTCTTTACGAATTCATAGCCTTGTTATGGCGTGAGTCTATGGCCACGGCTGGGCCGTACCGGAACCCCGCCCGACCCTTGGGACGACTCGTGGACATCTCGCCCCTCGCCGCCGCCCGTCCTGCCCACAACGCGGTGGGGTTAACCCCACACCCGGAACTCCGCCGAACCCCAGTGCGCCCGACCCCGGCCGCCCGGCAAGCTGTACCGGCCAGCTCCTCGAGGACCACCGGACGGAACGGACGCAGACCATGAAGCAGCGCGGTGACCGCGGCCAGGCCCAACCGCTGTACGGCGCCGGGATGTGGCGCCAGGCCGGGCACCACCTGGTCGGCCTGCTGTTCGGCATCGCCGCCTTCGTGGTCACCGTGGTCACCCTGACCACCGGCACCGGCCTGGCGATCACCGTGATCGGCCTGCCGGTGCTCACCCTCGGGCTGCGCGCGGCCCGCGGGTTCGGCGCCCTGGCCCGGCGGCGGGCCCGGGCCTCGCTGGGTGCCCGGGTGGCGGAGCCGGAGCCGCTCACCCCGGTGCGCCCGGGGTTGGCGGGCCGGGTACTGGCCACCCTCACCGACGGGCTCAGTTGGCGCTCGGCGCTCTACTGCGTCCTGATGCTTCCTTGGGGCATCCTCAGCTTCACCCTGACCCTGGTCTTCCTGGTGGTCGGCTGGCCGCTGCTGCCCTGGGTGGTCCGCGGGCTGAGCGCGGTGCACCGGGCGGCGGTGGAGTCGCTGCTCGGGCCGAACCGGCTGTCCGCCCGGGTGCAGGAGCTGGAGGAGGACCGCGGCGCGGTGGTCGACACCGCCGCCGCCGACCTGCGCCGGATCGAGCGCGACCTGCACGACGGTGCGCAGGCCCGGCTGGTCGCGCTGGCCATGGACCTCGGGCTGGCCAAGGAGAAGCTGCTGGAGACCGAGCTGTCCACCGAGCAGGCCTCGGCCGCCCGCATGGTGGACGCCGCGCACGGCGAGGTGAAGCTGGCCCTGCAGGAGCTGCGCGACCTGGCCCGCGGCATCCACCCGGCGGTGCTCACCGACCGCGGCCTGGACGCGGCGCTCTCCGCGGTGGCCGCCCGCTGCACGGTGCCCGGCGGGGTCCGGGTCAACGTGGACCTGACCGGCCCGGACGGCACCGCGGAGCGGCCCGACTCGGCGGTCGAGGGGATCGCCTACTTCACCGTCAGCGAGTTGCTCACCAACACCTCCAAGCACGCCGGCGCGCGCACCGCCACGGTGGACGTCTGGCGCTCGGCGGACCGGCTGATGCTCCAGGTGACCGACGACGGCCGGGGCGGCGCCACCGCGCCGGACGGCAGCCTGCGGGCCGGCGGCGGCCTGGCCGGCCTGGCCGAGCGGATCGGCGCGGTGGACGGGGTCTTCCTGGTGGAGAGCCCGGCGGGCGGGCCGACCGCGGTCACCGTCGAGCTCCCCTGGCGCACCCGGGCGGGCCGGGCCGCCTGAGCGACCCGGCCCGGCCCGCGAGCGGTCAGGAGCCGAGCGTGCCCAGGGTCACCTGGGCGGTGCTGCCGGAGCCGTTGCGGGTGTAGCCGACGGAGATCTTGTTCCCGGGCTGGAGCGAGGCCAGCGCGGTGGTCAGCGAGTTGACGGTGGTGATCTGGGTGCTGCCGACCTGGGTGATCACGTCGCCCGCCTGCAGCCCCGCCGAGGCGGCCGGCCCACCGTTGGTCACGCTGACGATCGCCACCCCGGCCGGCTGGTAACTGCCGTTGAAGTAGGGGCGGACCACCACGCCGAGCGCGGCCCGGCCGGAGTTGGTCACCTTGCCGCTGCTGATCAGCTGGTCGGCGATGTTGGTGATGGTGGCACTCGGGATGGCGAAGCCGATCCCGGTGGCGGCGCTGCCGTTCAGCTCCGGGTCGACCGCGGCCAGCGTGTTGATGCCGATCACCTGACTGGACAGGTTGACCAGCGCCCCGCCGCTGTTGCCCGGGTTGATCGCGGCCGAGGTCTGCACCATGTTGCCGATGGTGGCGCCCGGGGAGCCGCCGCCCTGCGGCTCCGTGACGGTCCGCCCGACCGCCGAGACGATGCCCTGGGTCACGCTGCTGGAGAGCCCCAGCGGGCTGCCCATGGCCAGCGTGATCTGGCCGACCGCCACCTTGCCGCTGTCCCCGAAGACCACCGGGCGCAGGCCGCCGGGCGGGCTGCTCAGCTTGATCACCGCGAGGTCGTCGTCCGGGTAGCTGCCGACCAGGGTGGCGGCCAGCTGGTTGCTGCTGTTGGCCAGGCTGACCTGGAAGTTGGTGGCGGTGCCCACCACGTGAGCGTTGGTGACGATGTCGCCCTTGTCGTCGTAGACGATCCCCGAGCCGAGCCCGGAGGCGGTGGTGATCTGCACCACCGAGGGCAGCACGTTGCCGATCACCTGCTGGTACTCGCTCTCCAGCTGGTTGGTCACCGACGGCGTGGCGGTGGCACCGGCGGAAGCGGCCGCCGAGGAGGTCGACGTGCCGCTGGTGCAACCGGCGAGGGCCAGCACGGCGCAGAGCGCCAGCGTCCCCGGCCCGACCAGCCGGGCGGCGACGGCCCGGGGCCCGGTGGGGCGCGGGCCGGACGGGCGCGGGCGGGTGTGGTCCTTCGTCGGGTGCACCTGGGTGGCCTCCGGTTCCGAACAGGCGGGGCGGCAGAACCCGACATCCGTCGGGTTTTGTCAGCATTCCACCGACATGTCCGATTTACCGTTATCGGCGCGCCGCGTCAGCGGTGCTCGGGCACCGCCGTCCCGTAGACCGCGTCCAGGGCGTAGACGCAGCGGTCCTTGCTGCTCACGAAGACCCGTCCGCCGGCCGCCACCGGAGAGCCCGTCAGCTCGCCCTTGGTGCCCAACTCCCAGCGCAGCCGCCCGCTGGCCAGGTCCACGGTGTGCAGCGAGTGGTCCCGGCTGCCCAGGTGCACCAGGCCGTCGGCGGCGGCCGGCGAGCCGACGATCTCGCCGCGCGCCGCGTACCGCCACAGCTCGCGGCCCTCCGCGGTGTCGAAGGCGAAGAGCGTCTCCCCGCTGGCGATCAGCGCGGTCCGCCCGGCCAGCAGCACCGGCTCGGCGCCCTGCCGGCTGGCCGTCCGGCCCTGCCAGCGGACCCGGCCGGTGGCCCCGTCCAGCGCGTACAGGTTGCCCAGGTAGTCGGCCACGTAGACGGACGGCGTCGCCGCCTCGTCCAGCACCGGCGGGGTGAACAGCACCACCGGCGCCTCGAACCGCCAGCGCTGCGCGCCGCTGGCCACGTCCAGCGCGTACACGCAGGTGCCCGCGGTCACGTAGACCACGCCGCCGCGCACCGCAGGGCGCGAGGGCACGTCCTCACCGACCGGGAAGCTCCAGCGCGGCAGCCCGCCCCGGGCGTCCACGCAGCGCAGCCGTCCGCCGCCGTAGTAGAAGACGTTGCCGCCCAGCAGCGCCGGCCCCGACTGCGGGTTCTCGTAGTCCTGCTGCGCGTCCTCGGCCCGCCACAGCTCGGCGCCGTTGGCGGTGGAGCGCACCTGCACCCCGCCGCCGCGCAGCCCGCAGCAGAGCACCCCGTCGGCGGCGTCCAGCGAGTAGACCCAGCCGTCCAGCGAGGTGCGCCAGCGCTCGGTTCCGTCGGCCACGTCGACGGTGTAGAGGTGCGGCCCGTCGGCGGCGTGCAGCCGCCCGGCGTCCACCGCGACCGCCCAGGCCACGTCCCGGGTCTTGTAGCGGCGCCGCCCGGTGGCGATGTCCAGCGCGTGCACCTCGAAGCTGGAGATGAACAGGGTGCCGTCGGCGACCACCGGGGTGCCCCAGACGTCGTTGGACATCCGGAACCGCCACGGGCGCCAGCGACCGGCCGCCGTCGGCGCGGGCTGCGCCGGCTGGCCGGGCTGGGCCTGCTGGGTCGACTGGCCCGGCTGGCTCGGCTGGGCCTGCTGGCCCGGCTGGGCGGCGCCGGTGCCGCCGCCGGCGCGGCGCACCCACTCGGTCTCGGCCGGGGTCGGCCCGGTGGGCGGGCGCTCCGGCTCCACGCCGTGCGCCTGCGGCCCCGGCCCTATCCGGACCGAGGCGCCGGAGAGCTGGATCTCCTGGGCCGGCTCGCCGCGGTGCCGCCGGGCGCCGAGCTTGGCGGTGGCGGCCTCGGTGTCGGTCACCGCGGGGCCGCCGGGCCGGCCGGCCACCGCGTGGGTGCCGACGGCCTGCTGCGGGACCCGGCCCGCGGCCTGGGC
>NZ_JBNQTI010000284.1:0-6201 GCF_050325825.1 Kitasatospora sp. LaBMicrA B282 | reverse complement strand
TGGGTTGGTGCCCTCCCCTGTCGGGCACCAACCCGGCCGGGCTCGGTTGTCTTGAGCCTGCCGGAGTCCGCTCACGGGCGGGTAACATCCGGATAATGGACCATCAACAAGGGCCCGCGGAGACGGTTTCCGCCGCCCCCGCAGCAGCCGAGCAGGCCCGGCGCGACCCGGCCGAGCCGGCCGCCGGCCTGCGCTTCGGCCTGCTCGGGCCGCTCACGGTCCGCACCGCGACCGGGCAGGCGCTGCCGGTCAGCTCCCCCAAGTGCCGGGCCCTGCTGGCCATGCTGTTGCTGGAGCCCAACCGGGTGGTCTCCCGGGACCGGCTGACCGCGGCGCTCTGGGGCGAACACCCGCCGGCCACCGCCCCGACCTCGCTCAACAACCACGTGGTGCAGCTGCGCCGGCTGCTCGGCGCCGGCGGGCCGGGCCGGGTGCGCACGGTGCCGCCCGGCTACCTGCTCCAGGTCGGCGAGCACGAGCTGGACAGCGAGGTGTTCGCGGCCCGGCTGGAGGCCGCCCGCACCGCACGGCGCCGGGGCGACTGGCAGACCGTCAGCCGGCAGACCGCCGCCGCCCTGGCGCTCTGGCGCGGCACCCCGCTGAGCGACCTGCCCAGCCTGGCCGAGGAGGCGCTGCCGCACGTCCAGCGGCTGCACGAGCTGCGGCTGCAGGGCCTGGAGTGGCACGTGGACGCCGAGCTGGAGCTGGGCCGCCCGCACGGGGTGATCCCGGAGCTGAACCGGCTCACCGCCGAGTACCCGCTGCGCGAGTCCTTCCACCGCCAGCTGATGCTGGCCCTGCACCGCACCGACCAGCGCGCCGAGGCGCTGGCCGTGCACCGGCGGCTGCGCCGAACCCTGGTCGAGGAGCTCGGCATCGAGCCGGGCCCCAGCGTGCGGGCCGCGCACCAGGAGATCCTGCGGGCCGAGGCCCGTCCGGAACCCGCCCTGCCGCTGCCGGCAGCCCTGCCGGTGGTGCCGCCGCAGCGCACCGCGGCCGAGGCGCCCCCGCCGCCGGCGACCACCCGGGCCCCGGCCCCCGAGGCCCCCGCCACGGTGGCCGCGGGCGCCGGGCTGCCCCGGGACGTGGCCGGCTTCACCGGCCGGCACGGGGAGCTGGACCGGCTGCTCGCCGCCTGCCGCGCGGGCAGCGGCGACGGCCGGGTGGTCGGCATCCACGCGGTGGACGGGATGCCGGGCGTGGGCAAGAGCGCGCTGGCGGTGCACGCCGCGCACCGGCTGGCCGCCGACTTCCCGGACGGGCAGATCTTCCTGCCGCTGCACGCCCACACGCCCGGCACCCCCGCCGTCGAGCCCGCCGACGCGCTGACCGCGCTGCTGCTCACCATCGGGGTCTCGCCGCAGCAGATCCCGCCGGACCTGGACGCCCGGGCCAACCTGTGGCGCAGCCGGCTGGCCGGGCGGCGGATGCTGCTGCTGCTGGACGACGCGCGCAGCAGCGAGCAGGTCCGCCCGTTGATGCCGGGCACCCCCGGCAGCCTGGTGCTGGTCACCAGCCGGCGCCGGCTGCCCGCGCTGGGCGACGCGCTGCCGATCACGCTGGGCGTGCTGCCGCCCGAGGAGGCCGCCGCGCTGTTCACCGCCACTGCCGGGCGCCCGGACCTGGCCCCGGAGCAGCAGGCGGTGAAGGAGGTGGTCCGGCTCTGCGGCTACCTGCCGCTGGCGATCCACCTGACCGCTGCCCGGCTGCGGCACCGGCGGGCCTGGTCGGTGGCCGACCTGGTGCCGGACCTGGCCGCCGCGGCCGGCCGGCTCGGCGCGCTGCGGGCCGAGGACGTCTCGGTGGCGGCGGCCTTCGACCTCTCCTACCGGGACCTGACGCCCGCCCAGCGGCGGCTCTTCCGCCGGCTCGGCCTCTTCCCCGGCGACGACTTCGACGCCGGGGCCGCGGCCGCGCTGGACGACATCGAGCTGCCCGCCGCCCGCCGGCTGCTGGAGGAGCTGGAGGACCACCACCTGGTCGACGAGCCGGTGCGCGGCCGCTACCGGATGCACGACCTGATCCGCGAGCACGCCCGGGCGCTGAGCGGCGAGGACGACCAGGCGGCCCGGCACGCCGCCGTGACCCGGCTGCTCGACGCGTACCTGCACCTCGCCCAGGAGGCCAGCCGGCACCTGGCGATCACCTGCCCGGCCCCCGCCGGCGTCGCCGAGCTGCCCACCGAGGAGGCCGCCCGGGCCTGGCTGCGGGCCGAGCGCGGCAACCTGCAGGCCGCGGTGGAGTACGCCGCCGGCCACGGCCACCCGCAGCACGCGGTGCTGCTGCCGGCCGCGCTGCACGACTTCCTGCGCACCCAGGGCCACTGGGACCAGGCCCAGCACCTGCACCGGATCGCGCTGGGGACCGCCGAGCTCACCGGCGACCGGCTCGGCCGGGCCAAGGCCCTCACCCACCTGGGCACCTTCCAGCGGCTGACCGGCGAGCACGAGGCCGCCGCCACCCACCTGCGGCAGGCGCTCGCCCTCTTCGAGGAGCTGGCCGACCCGCGCGGGCAGGCCGGCGTGCTGATCCAGCTCGGCGCGATGGAGCGCACCTTCGGCGACAACACCCGGGCCCGGGAGAACTTCGCCCGGGCCTACGCACTGGCCGAGGCCGCGGGCTACCGCCCCGGCGAGGCGGAGGCGCTCAGCCAGCTGGGCATCCTGGGCCGGATCACCGGCGAGTACCCGGCGGCCACCGACCACGCGGTCCGGGCCCTGGCCCTCTTCCGCGAGCTGGGCAACCGCACCGGGCAGACCGCGGCGCTCAGCGAGCTCAGCCTGATCCAGCAGCTGACCGGCGACCTGACCGCCTCCGAGCACAGCCTGCACCAGGCGCTGGAGCTCTGCCGGGCCCGCGACGACCGGCCCAGCGAGGCCTACGCGCTGGCCAGCCTGGGCTCGCTGCAGCAGCTGACCGGCCGCTACCAGGCGGCCGAGCGCACCCACCAGCAGGCACTGGCCCTCTACCAGGGCCTGGGCAACCGGATCGGGCAGGCCAACGCCCTGATGGCGCTGGGCGCGGTGCGACTGGTCACCGGGCAGTACGAGACGGCCGAGCGGGACCTGCGGCAGGCCAGCCAGATGTACCACGACCTGGACGAGGCCCGCGGCCGGATGAACACCATCGCCTACCTGGGCGTGCTGCACCAGGCCACCGGGCGGCACCCGGAGGCGGTGGCCGGACTGGCCCAGGCGCTGACCCTCTACCGCGAGCAGGGCGACCGGCTCGGCGAGTCCCGGGTGCTCGCCTACCTGGGCGACGCGCTGCTCTCCACCGGCGACCACGCGGCGGCCGGCGACCACTTCGGGCAGGCACTGGCGCTCTGCGTGGCCCGCGGCGACCAGGGCGGCGAGGCGGAGGTGCACAACCTGCTGGGGCGGCTGTGCACCGTGACCGGCAGGTTCCGGCAGGCGCAGGCCGAGTACGGCGCCGCCCTCACCCTGGCGCTGGCCGCCGGCTCGCCGCTGGAGGAGGCCCGCGCGCTCACCGGCCTGGGCACCGGCGACCTGCGGGCCGGTCGGACCGCGGAGGGACTGGACCGGCTGCGCCGGGCGCTCACCCTGGCCCGGGCGCTGGGGGTGCCGGAGGCGGCCCGGATCCAGGCCACGCTGACCGCGCTGGCGGCCGGGGCGGCACGGTCGCTGGCGGCGGGGCGCTGAGGCCGACGCTGGGCCCGGCGCCTCGCCGAGGCCGACCCCGGCACCGCACGGGCGCTGACCCCGGCGGCGCAGCCGGGCTTGCGGGCGGCGGGACGACTGGCAGGCTGGGCTGAGCGGCAGACGAGCACGCACCGAGCGACGACGGGAGCCCGCGGTGACCTACACCCACTGGTCGGTGCGCGTCATCGGGTACGTGATCGACGTGCTGGCCTGCGCGGCGCCGAACATCATCGCGGGGGTGGTCTCGCCGGACAGCGACGGGCTGCAGGTGGGTCTGCTGGCGCTGTCGCTGCTGCTGCTCGCCTACAACCGCTGGTACCTGGCCGGGCGGACCGGGCAGAGCTGGGGCAAGCACCTGATGGGGACCCACCTGGTGCGGCTGGACGGGACCGAGCCGGTCGGCGTGCTCCGGGCGTTCCTGCGCGACCTGGCGCACCTGCTGGACACGCTGCCCTGTTACCTGGGCTGGTTCTGGCCGCTGTGGGACCGCAAGCACCAGACCTTCGCCGACAAGCTGGCCGCGACGGCGGTGCTGGGCGGCGACTGACGGCCGGCCGGCCGCGCAGCACTGGTCGCACTGGTCGCACCGATCGCGCCTCCCGGGGTGACCGACCGGCGAATCCCCGGTGAACTCTGCCCGCCGTCGCCCTGCGGCGACCGGGTCCGCCCCGGGGACCGGTGCCGGGCGGGCCGATCCGGCGGCTAGGGTGCGGTTCTGACCCGGTTGGCTGGCCAACTCCGCGCACCCACCCGGTGCGCGCCCCACCACCCCGCCCGCCGGCGCAGCACCTGCACGACCGCCCGCCCCCGCACCCTTGGAGCCCCCCGTGTCCAGCCTCTGGCCCGCCGGCCCCCGCCGCGTCCTGGTCGTCGGCATCGACGGCGTCCGTCTCGACCTGTTGCCCGAGCTGCACACCCCGAACCTGGACGCGGTGGCGGCGAACGGCTTCCTCGCGCCCGTCGAGGTGGACGACGCCACCCCGACCATGTCCGGCCCGTGCTGGGCGACCATCACCACCGGCGTGACCGTGGCCAAGCACGGCGTCCTCGGCAACCACCTCGGCGGCAACCGGCTGGACGTCTTCCCGGACTTCACCACCCGGCTGGCCACGGTGCACCGGCGCCGCACCTTCGCGGTGGGCGGCTGGGAGCCGCTCTTCCTGGCCCGCCAGGGCGGCCCGCTGTTCGCCGCGCCCGGCCGGCTCTCCTACGTCGGCCCGCTGGAGGACACCCCCGAGGCCTGGGAGGTCTGCGACGAGCGGGTCACCACCGAGGCGGTCACCGTGCTGACCGGCGACGACGACCCGCAGGCGACCTTCGTCTACCTCGGCGCCCCGGACGAGACCGCGCACTTCGTGGGCTGCGGCACCGAGTACCGCCGCTCGGTGGAGGCCGCCGACGTGCGGCTCGGCCGGCTGCTCGCCGCGCTGGAGTCCCGCCCGGGGTACGCCGCGGAGCAGTGGACGGTGATCGTGGTGACCGACCACGGCCACGTCGACCAGGGCGGCCACGGCGGGCGCAGCCCGGTGGAGCGGACCGCCTGGGTGGCCGCCTGCGGCCCCGACCTGGTGCCGGGCGGCGAGGTGCTGCCGGTGCGGCACGTGGACGTGGCCGCCCACGTGTACGCCGCGCTGCAGATCGTCCCCGACCCGCACTGGACGCTCGACGGCCGCCCGTTCACCCCGGTGACCACCCTGGAGCCGGCCGCCTCCTGAGGTCCTGCAGCAGCGCCCCGGCCCGGCTCAGAGCACCTTGACCAGGCGCTCGAAGGCCAGGTCGGGCCGCTTGGGCACGCCGAACCGCTCGTCGCCGTAGGGGAACGGCGAGAGCTCGCCGGTGCGGCTGAAGCCGCGCCGCTCGTACCAGGCGATCAGGTCGTCGCGCTGCACGATGACGGTCATCTCCAGCTGGGCGGCGTCCCACTCGTCCCGGACGTACCGCTCGGCCTCGGCGAGCACCGCGCGGCCCACCCCGCCGCCCTGGCTGGCCGGGTGCACCGAGAACATGCCGAAGTAGGCGCCGGCCGGTCGCCGCTCCACGGTGCAGCAGGCGAGCAGCTCGCCGGCCCGCTCGGCCAGCAGCACCCGGGTGTCGGGGCGGGCCAGGGTCTCGGCCAGGGCCGGGGCGTCGGTGCGCTGGCCGTCAAGCAGGTCGGCCTCCGTGGTCCAGCCCGCCCGGCTCGCCTCGCCGCGGTAGGCGGACTCCACCAGGTCGAGCAGCGCGGGGATGTCCTGGTCGGTGGCGGGGCGGAAGTGCAGCTCGGCGATGGTCATGGCTACTCCAGACGGCAGAGGGGCGTCCTGGCATCGTGCCACGACCGGGCCCCGGATGGCCCAGCAGGAGGCGGGGCGGGTGCCAGCCGCGGGTAAGGATGAGAGACGGTCCGTCACCGCCGATCACCGGGAGTGCCGAGCACATGCACCCGCGCCTCTTCGTCGTCATCACCGCGGTCCTGCTCGGGGCCCTGGGCCTCGGCGCGCTGGCCGTCACCGACTGGAGCCCGACGGCGGCGCCGCCGGCGAGCGCCGGGCGGGCCGCG
>NZ_JBNQTI010000283.1:0-6222 GCF_050325825.1 Kitasatospora sp. LaBMicrA B282 | reverse complement strand
CGCTCGCCGCCGCCGCACCGCCCGCCGCGGCCCCGCCGGCCACCGCGCCACCGGCCACGGCCGCCGCGACCGCCGAGAAGGCGCCCGCACCGACCCAGACCAGCACGCCACCGGGCAGCAGCAGCCGCAGCGCGTGGTTGAGCTCGACCAGTTCGAGCAGCGCGGCGGTGCACCGCTCGCAGCCGCGCACGTGGTCGCCCACCTCGGCGGCGGCCCGCTTGCGCAGCGTGCCGCGGGCGTAGCGGCCGAGGCGGTTGGCGTACTCCTCGCAGCCGGCCGCCTGGCTGCCGGAGACGTGCGCCTGGAGGAAACCGGCCGCCAGCTTGGAGCGCGCCCGGTGGGCCTGCACGGTGGTGGCGTTGGCGGTCTTGCCGAGCAGCACCGCGACCGCCTTGGGCGACTCCTGTTCGACCACGGTGTGCCAGAGCAGCACCCGGTCGTCCTCGGGCAGTTCGGTGAAGGCCTGCATCACCATGCGCTGGTCGGCCAGGGCCATCGCCCAGGCGTCCGCGCCGGGGTCGGCCAGGTCGTACTCGATGGTGGCGGCCGCCGCCGACTGGCTGAAGCTGCCGAAGTCGTCGATCAGTTGTTCGCGCCGCTCGCCCTTGGTCCAGGCGGCGGCGATGTTGCGCACGGCGGTCAGCAGGTAGGCGCGGACCGCGAACTCCGGCCCCTTGCCCGCCTTGAGCGCCTGGAAGGTCCGGGCGAAGACCTCGCCGGCCAGGTCCTCCGCGGTGAAGCTGTCCCGGCAGCAGGAGCGGGCGTAGCGGCGCACGGCGTCGGCGTGCCGGCGGTAGAGCTCCTCGTAGGCGTTGTCGTCGCCGGCCCGGACCCGCGCGGTCAGCTCGGCGTCGGAGGGCGGGCGCTCGCCGTCGACCGGGTCGGCGGGCGGCGGCACCAGGGCGAGCGGGGTGCTCTCCTCGGGCTCGGCGCCGAACTCGTCCCGGGCGCCGCCCGGGCCGGGCCGGTGGGCCGCGAAGGCGTCGGGGGCGACGAAGGCCTCCGGGGTCACCCCGCCCTGGCCGGCGACGGCCTGGCCGGGCACCCGGCCGCGGTGCGGGCCCTCGAACCGGTAGGGCTGGTCGGTCGGCGCGGCGTCGGTGGTGCCGGTCAGCGACTCGCGCGAGGGCGCGCCGCCCTGGCCGGGCACCTGACCGGTGGTCGGTTCGGCGCCGGACTCGGTGCCGCGGTCGTTCTGCTCCTCGGCGGTCATCGGTCGCACCCGCCGGGCCGCCCGAGCGGGCCGGGCCCGGTCATCGGTGCGGCGCCGGCCGCCGCCGCGAGCCGGCCCGCCCGCCATGAGGGCGCACAGCGCTCAGGGGCGTGCTGCGATGCGCCTTCGCCTGCGCCGGCGTGCGCGGCGGTCGCGACCCCCTCAAGGGTGCGCACCGGGACATTGGCTCCAACCACGGCCAAAGAATGGCATAGCGGGGAGGGCACCGGAAGCCGCGGACGGCCCGACCCACTCTTCCGGGGAAGCGCTCGCACCGCACGTTCCCCCGCACCGGCGCAGCCAGTTGACGCCGGGTTGACGCCGCGGCCGCCGCAGGGCGCCGGTGGCGCCCCACGGCGGCCCGCCCGCCCGGTCGGCTGACCGGCCCGCCGCGTGCCCTGACCGCTCCCGGATGCCGCTACGGGCTCCGGGAGCGCTCCCGCGGTGCTCCGGCGGCCCACCGGCCGGCCGGTGTCAGGCCGCCCGCAGGCCGTTCAGCAGGATCCGCAGCAGGCGGTCGGCGGGTTCCGCCCCGGCGACGGTGGCGGCCGCGCCGCGCGCGATCGAGGGCGGCACCGCCGCGGTCAGCACCAGCACGATCTCCGAGACCGTGACCCCGGCCCGCAGTTCACCCGCGGCCGCGGCCCGTGCCACCAGCGCCGCCAGTAACTGGAGCAGCAGGTGCGGGTCGGCGTCCGGCACCCCGGCGGCGCCCGGTGGTTCGCCGCCGTCGAGCGGGCGCACCCCGGCGTCCGGGGAGAGCCGCTGTTCGGGCACCCGGGCCAGCTCCTCGGCGTAGCCGAAGGCCTCCGGCGGCAGCAGCCGGCCGGCGCCGGTGGCCACCGCGGTGGCCAGGTAGCCGGCCAGCGCCTCCCACGGCCCGGCCGGGCCGTACAGCGCCTCGCGGGCCCGGGCGGTCAGCCAGGCCACCTCCTCGGCGGCGATCCGCTGGACCAGTACCTCCTTGCTCGGGAAGCGCCGGTAGACGGTGCCGACACCGACCCCGGCCCGCCGGGCGACCTCCTCCATCGGTGCGTCGTAGCCGAGTTCGCCGAACACCTCGCGGGCCGCGCGCAGCACGCTCTCCAGATTGCGCCGCGCGTCCACCCGCAGCCGTGGGCTGCCCAGCCGGCGCCCCTCGGCCGGGTCCGGCGGCAGTGGCCCGCCGTCCGGGCCGAGTGGGGCGGCGTCCGCGCGGAACGGGCCGGGCAGCGGCGCCCGCTGTTCCGGCACGGTGCGCGCGCCCGCGCCGAACTGCGGCACAGCCGGGTCGCCCAGCAGGTGATCCTGATCGTTCAATCCCAACCCTCCCCCGGAGGAGCCCATCTCCGAGCTCTCGTGCGAAGTCGTCGCAGCCGCCCGTGACCTGCACGGGTCCGGCCCCAGCACCCGGCCCCCGCCGCCCGCGCGGCGGCCCGCCGCGCCGCGCGGGGCAGCTTCGTCTCCCGCACGGGCGAGGATCATCCGCGGACTACCCTTCCCCGTTTCGGGCTCGGGCAGTCGGACTGGTCGGCCAACGGTAAATCAGGCCGTAATGGATTCACCACCCGGGGTGACGGCTTTTCGCGTGCGCCGCCCCGTGCACCAGCCCGCCCCAGGAGCACCCCCGAGCCACCCCGGGACGGCCCCCGGGGCCTGCCCGAAGCGTCTCGGACCCCCGCCGCGCGGCGCCGGATCGCCCGCCCCGCCTGGCCGGGCGCCACTTCGGACCCGACGAATCCGGTACGCACTGTGGACAAGAGGGCCCTACGCGGGGCGTCATGGTTCCGTCATGGTTGCGTGAACCAGGTCACACCGATTCGAACGGGGGTGGCACCATCCGGATCCTGATCGTGGGCGGCGGTTGTGCGGGGCTGACCACGGCCCAGCGGCTCCAGCGGGAGCTCCAACAGGACCTGCGGGCCGGGCGCGCCGAGATCACCGTCGTGGAGGCCGCACCGTACCTGACGTACCGTCCGCTGCTGGCCGAGGTGGCTGCCGGCGCGATCGACCCGCGGCACGTGGTGGTGCCGCTGCGCCGCGCGCTGCCCGACTGCCGGGTGCTCACCGCGCGCACCGCGCGGATCGACCACGCCCGGCAGCTGGCCTGGCTGGCGCCGACGGACGGCCGAGAGACCGAACTGGCGTACGACCAGCTGGTGCTGACGGTGGGTTCGGTCTCCCGGAGCCGCCCGGTCCCGGGCCTGGCCGAGCACGGGATCGGCTTCGAGACGGTCGGCGAGGCGGTCGCGCTCCGCAACCACGTGCTCGACCAGCTCGACCTGGCCTCCACCACCCGTGACCCGGAACTCCGGGACGCCGCGCTGAGCTTCGTCTTCGTCGGGGCCGGCTACGCCGGAGTGGGCGCGCTCGCCGAACTGGAGGACATGGCCCGGCAGGCGCTGCGCGGCTACCCCAACATCCGGCCGGAGGACCTGCGCTGGCTGCTGGTCGAGGCCGGCGACCGGATCCTCGCCGAGGCGGACCCGGCGCTGGCCGGGCACGCCCTCGCCCAACTGCGCGAGCGGAACGTGGACATCCGGCTCGGCACCACCCTGGAGTCCGCCCAGGACCGGGTGATGGCCCTGTCCGACGGCAGCCGGCTGGCCGCCCGCACCCTGGTCTGGACGGCCGGGGTGCGGCCCGCGCCGCTGCTGGCCGCCACCGACCTGCCGCTGGAGCCGGACGGCCGGGTGCGCTGCCTGGCCACCCTCCAGGTCGCCGACGACCTGGGTGCCCCGGTGCCCGGCGCCTGGGCGGCCGGGGACTGCGCGGCGGTGCCGGCCCCGGACGAGGGCCACTGCCCGCCGAACGCGCAGCACGCGCTGGCCCAGGGCGAGCTGCTGGCGGAGAACCTGCTCGCGGTCGCCGCGGCCCGCCCGCCGCACCCCTACCGGCCCGCCGAGCGCTACGCCTCCGCCTCGCTCGGCCTGCGCCGCGCGGTGGCCCACACCCGCAAGGGCAGTCTCACCGGCCGCCGCGCCTGGCTGCTGCACCGCGCCCGCACGCTGCGCGCGCTGCCCAGCCCGGACCGGCGGGTGCGGGTGCTGGCCGACTGGGTGCTGGGCGGGCTGTTCGCTCGGGAAACGGTCTCGTTGGGCTCGGTCGAGCAGCCGCGGGCCGAGTTCGAGGCGGCCATGGGCAACCAGGAGGACTGACGCCCGCCGGCCGGGGAGGCACCGGCCGGCCGGGGGTGCGACCGGGCCGTACAACACGACCACCACACGTACGACTTCCGGAACCGCACCTTCACCTGACAGGATCTGCGTGACAGGCCGTCACGGCGCGTGCAAACATCAGTACGAACCGTGACGAAAAGCATCCGCGATCCGAGGAAAGCGACAGTCGGTTGAACCTCTTGCGCTGGAGTGCGCGGCTCACCGGGGCCCCGCGGCGAGTCGCTGCCCCGACCGCCGTGGAGGACCCGGTCGCGCTGCCCGGCCCGCGCGACCCGCTCGGCGCGGCGGTCGGCCTGCTCGGCCCCGACCAGCTCCTCGACCTGCACGAGTTGTACGACCTGCGCGACGTGCTGGGCCGGCTGCCCGCCCCCGTCGTCATCACCTACGGCGCGCGCCACCGCCTCGGCTACGCCAACGACGCCTACCGCGAGCTCTTCGGCACCCGGGACCCCGGCCGCCCCGCCGAGGAGGCGATGCCCGAGCTCGCCGAGCTCGGCCTGCTCCCGCTGCTCGACCAGGTGCTGCGCAGCGGCCGCGCCCGCAGCGTCAAGGCCCGCAGCATCGCGGATCCGGCCGCGGGCAGCGCAGCGGGCCCGGCCGCCCAGGGCCGCACCCGCTGCTTCAACGTCTCCTGCGTCCCGCTGCGCAGCAACGAGCGGACCCCTGCCACCCGCGAGGGCCAGCCGGCGCCCGCCGTCGGCGTGCTGGTCTACGCGGCCGAGGTCACCGACCAGGTGGCCGTCGCGGCCCGGTTGCGCGAGGCCGAACGCCGCCAGCGCGAGGCCGCGGTCACGCTGCAGCGCAGCCTGCTCCCGCAGAAACTGGAGCAGCCCGCGGAGCTGCGGGTGGCGGCCACCTACCAGCCCGGCGGCGCCGACGCGGCGATCGGCGGCGACTGGTACGACGTGATCCCGCTGAGCGGCGGCCGCACCGCCCTGGTGATCGGGGACGTGATGGGCCGCGGGTTGCTGGCCGCCGCGGTGATGGGACAGCTGCGCACCGCCGTGCGCGCCTACGCCCGGCTCGACCTGCCGCCGCACCAGGTGATGGGCCTGCTCGACGGCATCGCGATGGAGATCGACGCCAACCAGATCGCCACCTGCGTCTATGCCGTCTACGACCCGCCGGTGCTGCCCGCGTCGCCGGTGGACGGTCCCGAGCAGTCCGCGCCACCGGTGGACGGCCAGCCCGGCGGCGCCCTCCCGCAGCCCGGCACCCTGACCTACGCCTCGGCCGGCCACCTGCCGCTGATGCTGCGCTGCCCCGACGGCACCGTGCTGCAGGGCGAGCAGCAGAACGGCCCGCCGCTCGGCACCGGCGGCGGCTCGCACAGCTCGCACGTGCTGAGCCTGCTGCCCGGCACCACCGGGGTCCTCTACACCGACGGTCTGGTGGAGCGCCGCGACCAGGACATCGACGAGGGCCTGGGCCAGCTCGCCCGCACCCTGGCCGGCGCCATCGGCTCCCCGGACGTGGTCTGCGCCCGGCTGCTGCGGGCCATGGGCGTGACGGCGGAGCACGACGACGACGTCGCGGTGCTCGCCTTCCAGCTGCCGCCGGCCGCCCGGCTGGCCGCCGCCGGTGGCGAGGGCAGCGGCGCCAGCGGCGGCGCCGGGAAAACCGGTTGCGCCGACGGGGTTGACTCGGCTCCCGCCGAGCACTAATGTTCTTCGAGCTGCCTGTCAGGGAGCACCGGGCGTTCACTCTTTACGGCCGGTCCCGAGCGCAGCCACTCTCCTGGAACACCACCCTCAGCAAGAACGTCGTCTGCTGACGCGTCGCTTTTTGCACGCTTCTGCGGAAGGCTTGTTTTGCTGTGCCGGTAATTCGGTTGTTCTGGTGCGGGTGGGC
>NZ_JBNQTI010000282.1:0-6325 GCF_050325825.1 Kitasatospora sp. LaBMicrA B282 | reverse complement strand
GCCCGGCTCGCCCCGCCGCGCGAGGCGCGGCACCCGCGGTCCGGCTGCGCGGTGGCGGGGCCGGGCACCCGGTTCGCGCTGCGGCTGGTCGAGGTGCTCTCCGGCGAGCGCCCGGTCGGCCAACTGGCCCGCCACACCACCCACGACGGCTACCGCCAGCTGGCCCGGCTGGCGGCCGGCGGCGGACCGCTGCGCCGGCCGGCGAGCACCGGGCGGCCGCGGCCGGCCCGGGTGCACGAGTGCGCGCCGGGGCCGGGCGTGCTGGAGGTGTGCGTCCGGGTCCAGGCGGGCGAGCGGCACCACGTGGTGGCGTTCCGGCTGGAGCGGCACCGGCGCACCGAGCAGTGGCAGTGCGCCGCGGTGGAGGCGCGCTGACCGTCACCGGAGCCGCAGCGCCGTGCCGTGCCAGGCCGGGCCGGGCCGTGCCGTGCCGTGCCGTGCGACGGAAAAGCGGCGGCGCCACCCGGGAGGTTCCCGAGTGGCGCCGCCGACTCACCGCACGCCGTGCGACCGGACTACTTGCGGCGCCGGCCCTTCGCCGCGGCCTTGGCGGCCTTGCGGCGCTCGGCCCTGGTCAGGCCGTCGCCCTCGTCCTCCGGCAGGCCGTCCTCGAAGTCGCCCTCGATCACGGTGTCGTCGCCGTCCACCGCGGGCGCGGTGTAGTGCAGCCGCTGCGGCTTGGGCGCCTCCAGGCCCTTGGCCTTGATCTCCGGGCGGGCGGCCTTCTCCAGCGAGACCTCGGCCGCCTCCTGCGCGTCCTGCACCGGGACCTCCTCGACCTGCTGCTCGACCTGGACCTCCAGGTTGAACAGGTAGCCGACGGACTCCTCCTTGATGCCCTCCATCATGGCGCCGAACATGTCGAAGCCCTCGCGCTGGTACTCGACCAGCGGGTCGCGCTGCGCCATCGCGCGCAGGCCGATGCCCTCCTGGAGGTAGTCCATCTCGTAGAGGTGCTCGCGCCAGCGGCGGTCCAGCACCGAGAGCACCACGCGGCGCTCCAGCTCACGCATGACCTGCTCGCCGAGCTGGTCCTCGCGGGCGCCGTACTGGGCCTGGACGTCCTCCTGGATCACCTTGGTCAGGAAGTCGGGGGTGAGCCCGGCGGTGCCGCCGGCCTCCTCCTCCAGCACGTCCAGCTCGAGGGTGATCGGGTAGAGCTGCTTCAGGGCGGTCCAGAGCTTCTCCAGGTCCCAGTCGTCCTCGAAGCCCTCACCGGTGGCGGCCTGCACGTAGGCCTCCACGGTGTCGTCCATGAAGTGGCCGATCTGCTCCTGGAGGTCCTCGCCCTCCAGCACCCGGCGGCGCTCGCCGTAGATGACCTCGCGCTGGCGGTTGAGCACCTCGTCGTACTTCAGGACGTTCTTGCGGATCTCGAAGTTCTGCTGCTCGACCTGGGTCTGCGCGGAGGCGATCGCGCGGGTGACCATCTTGGACTCGATCGGCACGTCCTCGGGCACGTTGGCCATCGACAGCACGCGCTCGACCATGCCGGCCTTGAACAGGCGCATCAGGTCGTCGCCGAGCGAGAGGTAGAAGCGGGACTCGCCGGGGTCGCCCTGGCGGCCGGAACGACCGCGCAGCTGGTTGTCGATCCGGCGGGACTCGTGCCGCTCGGTGCCGAGCACGTACAGGCCGCCGATCTCCTGCACCTCCTCCTGCTCGGTCTTGACCGCGGCCTTGGCCTTCTCCAGCGCCGCCGGGAAGGCCTCCTCGAACTCCTCCGGGGTGTCCACCGGGCTCAGGCCGCGCTGGGCCAGCTCCGCGGTGGCCAGGTGGTCGGCGTTGCCGCCGAGCATGATGTCGGTGCCGCGGCCCGCCATGTTGGTGGCCACGGTGACCGCGCCCTTGCGACCGGCCTGGGCGACGATCTGCGCCTCGCGCTCGTGGTGCTTGGCGTTCAGCACCTCGTGCGGGATGCCGCGCTTGCGCAGCTCCTGGGAGAGGTACTCGGACTTCTCCACCGAGACGGTGCCGACCAGCACCGGCTGGCCCTTCTCGTGCCGCTCGGCGATGTCCTCGACCACGGCGGCGAACTTGGCCGGCTCCGACTTGTAGATCAGGTCGGGCTGGTCGATCCGCTGCGGATTGCGGTTGGTCGGGATCGGCACCACGCCGAGCTTGTAGATCTGGTGGAACTCGGCCGCCTCGGTGGTGGCGGTACCGGTCATGCCGGACAGCTTGTCGTACAGGCGGAAGAAGTTCTGCAGGGTGATGGTGGCCAGCGTCTGGTTCTCGTTCTGGACCTCCACCCCCTCCTTGGCCTCGATCGCCTGGTGCATGCCCTCGTTGTAGCGACGACCGGCCAGGATGCGGCCGGTGTGCTCGTCGACGATCATGACCTCGCCGTTCATCACGACGTAGTCCTTGTCGACCTTGTAGAGCTCCTTCGCCTTGATGGCGTTGTTCAGGAACCCGACGAGGGGGGTGTTCACCGACTCGTAGAGGTTGTCGATGCCCAGGTAGTCCTCGACCCGGGTGACGCCCTCCTCCAGCACGCCGACGGTGCGCTTCTTCTCGTCGACCTCGTAGTCGCGGTCGCGCTTGAGGCGCAGCACCAGCTTGGCGAAGTCGGTGTACCACTTGGTGGCCTGGTCGGCCGGGCCGGAGATGATCAGCGGGGTGCGGGCCTCGTCGATCAGGATCGAGTCGACCTCGTCGACGATCGCGAAGTTGTGGCCGCGCTGCACCAGTTCGTCCTGCGACCAGGCCATGTTGTCGCGCAGGTAGTCGAAGCCGAACTCGTTGTTGGTGCCGTACGTGATGTCCATCGCGTACTGGCGCTTGCGCTCGGCGGGCGGCATGTTGCCCAGGATCACGCCGACCTCGAGGCCGAGGAAGCGGTGCACCCGGCCCATCCACTCCGAGTCGCGCTCGGCGAGGTAGTCGTTGACGGTGATCAGGTGCACGCCCTTGCCGGTGAGCGCGTTGAGGTAGGCGGGCAGCGTGCCGACCAGGGTCTTGCCCTCACCGGTGCGCATCTCGGCGACGTAGCCGTGGTGGAGCGCGGCACCGCCCATGATCTGCACGTCGTAGTGGCGCTGGCCGAGCACGCGCTTGGCGGCCTCGCGGACCGTCGCGAACGCCTCGGGGAGGATGTCGTCCAGGGACTCGCCCTCGGCGAGCCGCGACTTGTACTCGTCGGTCAGTGCGCGCAGCTCGTCGTCCGTGAGGTTGACGAAGTCCTCTTCGATGGAGTTGACCTGGGCAGCAATCCGCTGCAGCTTGCGAAGGATCTTCCCTTCGCCGGCGCGCAGGATCTTGTCGAAGACGGACACTTGAGCGGGCTCCTTGCCTGGATCGGCTCTGGGCGACTGCACGGCGGGTCGACCCCGCCGCACGGGCCATCGTATGCGAGGAGGCCAATGCCCCGGGAGGTGCGTCAGCACGCCATTCGTATGTCACCCGTGGGAGCGGATCCCGCGATAGTCGGCAGTAAGCAGACAAATCGGTCATGAGAAAGTCATTTTGATCTCCTTCGTCAGGTCGCGATACTCCGCACATGACAACCCCCAGCACCGATCCGACCCCGCCCGCCGACCCGGCGCCGGCCCCCGTCGTCCTGGAGACCGAGCGGCTGCTGCTGCGCCCGCCGGTCGCCGCGGACATCGACGCGGTCTTCGCCGCCTGCCAGGACCCGGACATCCAGCGCTGGACCGTGGTCCCCTCCCCCTACACCCGGGCGGACGCCGTGTTCTTCGTCGAGCGCCTGGCCGTCGAGGGCTGGCGCGAGGCGCGCAACCCGGTCTGGTGCGTCGTCGAGAAGGCCACCGGCACGCTGGTCGGCACCCAGGGCCTGTCGGCCCGGCGCCCCGGCTCGGCCGAGGTCGGCTTCTGGGCCACCGCCGCCTCGCGCGGGCGCGGCTACGCGGTCGAGGCGCTGCGCGAGGTCTGCCGCTGGGCCCTGCAGGAGCAGGGGCTGCGCCGGCTGGAGTGGGTCGCCTACGTCGGCAACGAGCCCTCGCTGGCGGTGGCCCGCAAGGCCGGGTTCACCCTGGAGGGCACGCTGCGCTCCTTCGGCGAGCGGCGCGGCGAGTTCCTGGACGCCTGGATGGGCTCGCTGCTCGCCACCGACCTGGAGCAGCAGCGGGACTGAGCCGGTTGTCGGTACGGCCGCCTACGCTGCCCGCATGACCGCAGCGCCGCCGCCCACCGTCACCCTCAGCGCCGAGCAGGCCCGCCGGCTCGCGCTGCGCGCCCAGGGCCTGCTGGGCGCGCCCGACCGCCGGGCCGGGGTGCGCGGGGTGCTGCGCCGACTGGGCGCGGTCCAACTGGACACCATCTCGGTCCTCGCCCGCTCGCACGAGCTGGTCCCCTACGCCCGGCTCGGTGCGATCGGCCGCCCGGCGGTCGAACGGGCGCTCTGGGGCGCGGGGGCGAGCTTCGAGTACTGGTCGCACGCCGCCTGCGTGCTGCCGATCGAGGAGTGGCCGCTGTTCGCCTTCCGCCGCCGCTCCTACCGCGAGCGCGGCCACCTGTGGGGCCAGCAGGTGAGCGGGCCGGCCTACCGCGCGGTGCTCGACCGGCTGCGCGGCGAGGGCCCGCTGACCAGCACGGAGTTGGGCGGCGCCAAGCGGACCTCGGAGTGGTGGGACTGGTCGGAGAGCAAGATCGCGGTGGAGCGGGCGCTGGCCTTCGGCGACGTGGTCTGCACCGAGCGGCGCGGCTGGCGGCGGGTCTACGCCCTGGCCGAACAGGCCGTGCCGGCCGAGCTGTTCGGGCAGGACCCGACCGACCGGGAGTGCCTGGCCCGGCTGGTCCGCCAGGCCGGCCAGGCCCTCGGCGTCGCCACCCGCGCCGACCTGGCCGACTACCACCGCCTCAAGCCGGCCCAACTGGACGCGGTGCTGGTCGACTCCGGCCTGCTCCCGGTGGCGGTGGCCGGCTGGGGCCCGGAGGGCGGCGCCGCACCGGCCTGGGCCGACCCGGACGCGCTGGCCGCCGCGGGGTCGGGCGGCGGGCGCCACCGCACCACGCTGCTCTCCCCGTTCGACTCGCTGATCTGGGACCGCGCCCGCACCGAGCGGGTCTTCGGCATGTCGCACCGGCTGGAGGCCTACACCCCCAGGCACAAGCGGGTGCACGGCTACTTCGCGATGCCGCTGCTGGCCGGCGGCCGCCTGGTCGGCCGGGTGGACCCGGCCCGCGAGGGCACGGTGCTGGTGGCCCGCCGGGTCTCGCTCGACTCGGCGAAGCACCTGCCCGCGCTGGTGACGGCGCTGCGCGAGGCGGCGGCCTGGGTGGGCTGCGCCGAGGTGCGGGTCGAGCAGTTGGCGGACGAGTCGCTGCGGCCCGCGCTCACCGCGCTGCTCCACTGAGCCCCCGACCGGGCGCCGGCCGGCCGGGGCCGGGCCCGCCCCCGGGGCTCACCCTATTTCGAGGATCTTCTCCCGCATCGCGTAGACCACGGCCTCCATCCGGGAGTGCAGTTGCAGCTTCTCCAGGATGTTGCGCACGTGGTTCTTCACGGTGTTCTCGCTGATGAACAGCTCCTTGGCGATCTCCCGGTTGTTCATCCCGGTCGCCACCAGCTTGAGCACCTCCAGCTCACGGTCGGTCAGCCGCGGTGCCGGCACCAACTCCCGGTCGTCGGACCGGCGTTGGATCATCGACTTGAACTCGGTGAGCAGCTTGGCCGCCATCGAGGGGCTGATCTGCGACTGGCCGTCGGCGACCGCACGGATCGCGGTGGCCACCTCGTCGGTGGAGATCTCCTTGAGCAGGTAGCCGGTGGCACCCGCCTTGATCGCCTCGTAGAGGTCGGCCTCCTCGTCGCTTATCGTCAGCATGATGATCTTGGTGCTGGGGGCCACCTCCTTGATCGCCGTGCAGGCCTCGATGCCGCTGCGCCGCGGCATCCGCACGTCCATCAGGATGATGTCGGGCAGCAGGTCGGCCGCCTTGAGCACCGCCTCCGCGCCGTCCCCCGCCTCGCCGACCACCTTGATGTCGACTTCCTCGGCGAGCACGATCTCCAGCCCCCGGCGGAACAGTGCGTGGTCGTCCACCACCAGGACGCGGATGGGCTCGCCGCCGCGCGGCGCGTACGCCGGCTCCGGGCCGCCGCCACCGCCGCCTCCGAACCGGTCCGCCATCCGCCCCTCCCCGTCACCGAACGCTGTGAGCCACATCATTCCACGCCCCCGCCGACCGGACTCAACCGCCGATCGGCGGCATCCCCCCGAACGGGTGCGCCGGCGACGCGCCCGCCGAACGGCGCAACCGGCGGCGTACCGGCCGCCGCGGCCCCTCCGGCCTGCGGACACAGCGCGGCGGCCGGCCCCGCGGGGTCGGCCGCCCTGGTCGGGAGGCGCCGCGGCCACGC
>NZ_JBNQTI010000281.1:0-6573 GCF_050325825.1 Kitasatospora sp. LaBMicrA B282 | reverse complement strand
GGCCGGTCGCCCGGCTCCGGCCCGCAGGCGCCGCCCGCCGCACCGGCGGTCGCCCCTCGTGGCGGCCGCGCCGGGTGCGGGGCGCGGCTCAGTGCGTGACGAACATGCTGTCCATGAACTCGATGATCTGCCGGTCGGTGAGGCCCTTGGACATCTTGTGCCCGTCGGCGAGGTCCTTCTCGGTGATCATGCCGACCAGCATGCCGTCGTCGATCACCGGGATGCGGCGGATCTGGTGCTGCTCCATCTTCTTCAGCACGGTGTCCATGTCGTCGTCGGCGCGGACGCAGTGCAGGTGGCCGCCCAGGTCCATGGCCGTCATGGTCGACGGATCCTTGCCCTCCGCGATACATCGGGTGATGATGTCACGGTCCGTGATGATGCCCTTGAGCTTCTTGTCCGGCCCGCAGATCGGGAGGGCGCCCACGCCCTTGTCCCGCATCATCTTGGCGGCCGCCATGAGGCTCTCGTTGGCGTCGATGCACTGGGCTCCGCGGTGCATGATGTCACGCGCTGTGATCACAGCTCTCTCCTCTCGGTGCCGGAGGGTACCGGCTCGTTCACCGTAGGTGCCGATCCGGGTGCCCGCGAGCGGAGTGCCGGGGGTGGCGGGGGGAGCGGCGCGGTGCCCGGCTGCCCGGGCCGGGGGGACCGGCTCTCATCGGTCGTTGCGAATATGTCACCTGGATGGCGCGGTGTACCGTCTGGTGGTCGACCGCGAGAGCCATGCATCCCCGTTGAACGGAGCGTCCGTTGACCCATAAGACCGTCGTGGTGATCCCGACCTACAACGAGGTCGAGAATCTCCCGCGCATCATCCAGGAAATCCTCGGCCTTGAGGTCCCGGGTCTCGGAGTCCTGGTGGTGGACGACGGCAGCCCGGACGGCACCGGCGAGGTGGCCGACAAGCTCGCGCAGCTCCATCCGGGCGTGATCGACGTGCTGCACCGCACCACCAAGGACGGGCTGGGCCGGGCCTACCGGGCCGGGATGACCAAGGCGCTGGCGGACGGCGCCGACTTCGTGGCGCAGATGGACGCGGACTTCTCGCACCCGCCGACCGCGCTGCCCGAGATGATCAAGGCGGCCGAGCAGGGCGCCGGGCTGGTCATCGGTTCCCGCTACACCCCGGGCGGCTCGCTGGACGAGGCCTGGGGCGTGCACCGCCGGCTGCTCTCCAGGTGGGCCAACTTCTACGTCAAGACCATCCTCGGGGTGAAGGCCGCCGACGTGACGGCCGGCTTCAACCTGTGGTCCCGGGACGCCCTGGCGGCGGTCGGCCTGGACCGGATCGAGTCGAACGGCTACTCGTTCCAGGTGGAGATGAAGTACCTCGCCTCGCGGGCCGGGGTGCGGATCGCCGAGGTGCCCATCCACTTCGCGCAGCGCCTGCTGGGCACCTCCAAGATGTCGCTGTCGACGCAGCTGGAGTCGGCCTGGATGCCGTGGCGGCTGCGGGGCAAGCACAGCGGCGGCGCCCGCGGCTGAGCTGGGCGCACCACCGGGCCGACGACCGGTAGGGCTGCACGCAGGGGCGGGTGGTGGCGAGGGCCACCGCCCGCCCCTGCGGCGTGCGCCGGGGGCGTGCCGGCGCGTTCACGGGCTTGGGGAGCCCTGCGCCCGCCCCTGCATGATCCCGTTATTAGACTCGATGTCGATAAGAACGGTCCAAACCCTTGTGGCCTCCGATACCCGCCAGTAGTTTGAGGTGCTGACGCCACCCCGCCCGCAGGTCAGGAGGGTCCCCCATGCCCAAAACCACTCCCGAGGTGCACGCCGACCTGGTGCTGGAGCCGCGCGACGTCACGTTCGACTGGAGCACGTTGCCGCTGCACTGGATCCCGGACGAGCCGTTCGCCACCCACACCATCAACGTGCTGCACCTGCTGCTCCCCGAGGGCGAGCGCTGGTTCATCAAGGTCTTCAAGGACGCGCTCCCGCTGGTCACCGACGAGCAGCTGCGCGAGGAGGTGCTCGGCTTCATCGGCCAGGAGTCGATCCACGCCGAGGCGCACCAGGAGGTGCTCGACCACCTGCTGACCCAGGGCCTGGACCCGCGCCCCTACGTGCGGCAGATCGCCTGGCTGTTCCAGAAGGTGCTCGGGGAGAAGCCGCAGCTCGGCCCCCGCCAGCGCCGGGAGAACATCATCGAGCGGGTGGCCTTCGTCGCCGCGATCGAGCACTTCACCGCCTTCCTCGGCAACTGGGCGCTCAACTCGCCCGGACTGGACCGGGCGCAGGCCGACCCGACGATGCTGGACCTGCTGCGCTGGCACGGCGCCGAGGAGGTCGAGCACCGCAGCGTCGCCTTCGACCTGATGACCCACCTCGACCCCGGCTACCTGCGGCGGATCCGCGGCATGCTGGTCTCCGGCCCGCTGCTGCTGCACCTGTGGGTGCGCGGCGCCCGGTTCCTGCTGGCCGCCGACCCCACCCTGCAGGGACGCGTCGTGCCGAGCTGGGGCCAGGCCCGGGACGCCGCCCGGCGCGGGCTGCTGCCGGACCCGGTCCAGTCGATCCGCTCCGGCCTGCGCTACCTCAAGCGCGGCTACCACCCGACCCAGGAGGGCTCCAGCGCCCAGGCGCTCGGCTACCTCGCCGCCTCGCCGGCCGCCCGCGCCGCCGCCGCCCGCTGACCGCCGACGCGCCCCCGGAGCCCCCGCCATGACCAAGCAGCACCCCGCCGTGACCACCCAGGACCCCGACGGCCACGCCACCCCACCGGCCCCCACCGCCGTCTTCGGCCGCACCACCCGGCTCGACGTGGAGAACCCGCCCCCGGACCTCTACGGCCGCCCCCGGCTGGACCGCTTCATGCACGCGATCACCGCCTTCAGCGACGTCTACACCCCCGCCATGGGGCGCCCGCTGCTGCGCCGCAACCCGAGACTGCCCGCCCCGCGGGCCCGCGCACCGCTCACCCTGGTGGTCACCGGCCACCGCGCCGTCGCCGAGGACGTGGTCGAGCTGCGCCTCGCCGACCCCTCCGGCGACCGGCTGCCCGCCTGGCAACCCGGCGCCCACCTGCGGCTGACCCTGCCCTCCGGCAAGGAACGCCACTACTCGCTCTGCGGCGACCCGGCCGACCGCGGCGCCTACCGGATCGCGGTCCGCCGGATCGCCGACGGCGGTGGCGGCTCCCGGGAGATCCACGACGACCTGCACCTCGGGATGCGGCTCACCGTGCGCGGGCCGCGCAACGGGTTCGCCTTCTGCGGCGAGCCCACGCTGCTGCTGGTCGCCGGCGGGATCGGCATCACCCCGCTGCTGCCGATCGCCCGCGAGGCCCAGCGGCGCGGACTGGACTGGCAGTTGGTGCACGCCGGGCGCACCGCCGCCTCGCTGCCGTTCACCGAGGAGCTGCGCGCGCTCGACCCCGCGCGGGTCCGGTTCGTCACCGACCGGGTGCCCACCGGCGCCGAGCTGCTGGCCGGGGCCCGCCCCGGCACCGCCGTCTACTGCTGCGGCCCGGCCCCGATGCTGGCCGCCGTGCAGGACGCCTTCGCCGACTCGCCGGCCCGGGCCCTGCACTTCGAACGCTTCACCGCCGCGCCGATCCTCGACGGCCGCCCGTTCGCCCTGCAGCTGGGCACCGACGGCGAGCGCGTCGAGGTCCCCGCCGACCGCTCCGCGCTGGACGTGCTGCGCGAGGCCCGCCCCGACCTGGCGTACTCCTGCCAGCAGGGGTTCTGCGGCACCTGCCGGGTCCAGGTCCTGGCCGGCACCCCCGAGCACCGCGACCGCCGGCTGACCGCCGAGGAGCGGGCGAGCGGCGCCCTGCTGCCGTGCGTCTCCCGCGCGGCCGAGGGCGCGACCCTGGTTCTGGAGGTCTGAACCGATGGCTGCTGTGACTCCCACCGGCACCGCTCCCGGCTTCCGCTACTCCGAGCGGGACCTCGACCGCTTCCGCGAGCTGCAACAACTCGCCTACCACTGCGCCGAACAGGTCGCCGCCTGGATCGAGCCCGGGGTGACCGAGCGCCAGGCCACCGCCAGGCTGCGGCACTGCCTGGTGGCCGCCGGCGTCGAGGACTTCTTCCACGTGCCGTTCGCCTGGTTCGGCGACCGCACCGCCTTCCGGCATTTCCACACCCCGCTGCAGTTCTTCGCCGGCTCCCGGGTGCTGGCGGAGGGCATGCCCTACGTGCTGGACTGCGCCCCGGTGGTGGACGGCTACACCGCCGACATCGGCTACGGCGGCAAGGTCGGCGACAACCCGATCTGGGACCGGCTCGCCCAGGACCTGCGGGTCTACCGCGAGTTGATCCTGCGCGAGGTGCGGGCCGGCAAGCCGCTGAACGAGATCTACGCCGCGGTGGACGCCCAGATCGCCGCGCACGGCTACGACAACCGCCACCAGGTCTACCCTGGGCGGGTGATCGGCCACCAGGTGACCCGCAACACCAGCCGCGCGCCCAAGGGCGTCACGCTCTTCGGCTTCGGCCTGCGCACCCTGCAGACCCTCGGCCGGGAGCTGATCAGCGAACGCCTGCACGGGCGTTCGCCGCTCTGGGCCGACGGGCGCGCCTCCCGGCACGCGCCGACCCCGGGCCTGTGGGCGGTCGAACCGCACATCGGCTTCCGCGAGGTGGGCATCAAGTTCGAGGAACTGCTGGTGGTCACCGAGGACGACGCGTACTGGCTGGACGACGACCTGCCGCACGTGCGGCGCTTCACCACCCTCGAGGAGGCGACCGGATGAGCAGCGACCGGAAACCGCGCGGCGGCCGGACGGGCGACCGCGCGCAGCGGACCCGTGACGGCGAGCAGCAGCAGGTGCGCCGACGGACCGTCCACAGCGCGGGCGTGGACCTCGCCGTCTTCGAGCAGGGCGACCCCGCCCGGCCCACCGTGCTGCTGGTGCACGGCTACCCCGACACCCACCGGGTCTGGGACGAGGTGGCCGCCGAACTCGCCGCCGACCACCACGTGGTGCGCTACGACGTGCGCGGCGCCGGGGACTCCACGGTGCCGGCCGGCCGGCAGGAGTACCGGCTGGAGCTGCTCGCCGCCGACCTGCGCGCGGTGGTCGAGGCGGTCAGCCCGGACCACCCGGTGCACGTGGTCGCGCACGACTGGGGCTCGGTGCAGGCCTGGGAGGCGGTCACCGACCCCGAGGCCGAGCGGCACATCGCCTCCTACACCACCATGTCCGGGCCCTGCCTGGACCACCTGGGCCACTGGCTGCGGCACCGGATGCGCCGCCCCACCCCGCGCCACCTGCGCCAACTCCTGGTCCAGGGCGCGCACTCCTGGTACGTCACCGCCTTCCACCTGCCGTTCCTGGCCCCCGCCGCCTGGCGGCTGGGCCTGGCCCGGGCCTGGCCGCGGGTGCTGCGCGACCTGGAACAGGTGCCCCGACGGCCCGACCACCCGCAGCCCACGCTCCGTCAGGACGCGGTGCACGGCATCGAGTTGTACCGGGCCAACATCCGCCCCCGGCTGCGCGCGCCGCGCGAGCGGAGCACCCGGGTGCCGGTGCAGCTGATCACGCTGCGCCGCGACCACTACGTCAGCCCCTTCCTCTCCGACGGCCTGGAGCGCTGGGCGCCCCGGCTCACCCGGCGCGAGCTGAACGCCACCCACTGGTCGGCGCTGCTCGGCGGGACGCCGGTGATCGCCGACCTGGTCCGGGAGTTCACCGGGCGGATCGAGGCCGGCGGCGAGCCGGCCGGCCCCGGCGAGCAGCTGGTGGTGATCACCGGTGCCGGCAGCGGGATCGGCCGGGCCACCGCGTTGGCCTTCGGCGAGCAGGGCGCCACCGTGGTGGTCTGCGACCTCGACCTGGCGGCGGCCGAGCGGACCGCGGAACTGGTGGGCCTGGTCGGCGGCACCGGCCACGCCTACCGGGTGGACGTCAGCGACGGCCCCGCGATGACGGCCTTCGCCGAGCAGGTGGCGGCCGCCCACGGGGTGCCCGACGTGCTGGTCAACAACGCCGGGATCGGGCACTCCGGGACCTTCCTGCAGACCACCGAGAAGGAGTGGCAGCGGGTCCTGGACGTGAACCTGTGGGGCGTGATCCACGGTTGCCGGGCGTTCGGGCAGCTGATGGTGGAGCGCGGGCGCGGCGGGCACATCGTCAACCTGGCCTCGGCCGCCGCCTACCTGCCCTCCAAGGTGCTCGCCGCCTACGCCACCAGCAAGGCCGCGGTGCTGATGCTCTCCGACTGCCTGCGCGCCGAACTGGTGGACAGCGGCATCGGGGTGAGCGCGATCTGCCCCGGCATCGTCGACACCAACATCACCCGCACCTCGACCTTCTCCGCCGTCACGGCCGACGAGCAGGCCGCCAAGCAGGCCCGGGCCGCCAAGCTCTACGCCCGCCGCGGCTTCCCGCCGGAGAAGGTGGCCGCGGAGATCGTCAAGGCGGTGCGGACCGGCAAGCCGGTGGTCCCGGTGACGGTCGAGGCGAAGGCGGCCCGCTGGCTCGGCCGGCTCTCGCCCGGCCTGCTGCGCCGCGCCGCCCGGATCGACGCGGGCTGAGCGGCCCGACCCGGTCGCTCAGCGCCGGGCGGCGCGTTGCGGCGGGACGCGGTGGGCCGTGCCCGGCTCGGGGTGCGGGGCGGCGGC
>NZ_JBNQTI010000280.1:0-6683 GCF_050325825.1 Kitasatospora sp. LaBMicrA B282 | reverse complement strand
GGGACGCCAGCCCGCTGGGCCGCCACCGGGCGGCGCAGCGCGATCCGCCGGCCGGCCAGCAGCGCCTGCGCGGCCAGCGGCAGCAGCAGTTCCGGGTCGGCGTCCGCGGCCTGCGCCAGCGCGGTCGCGGCCTCGGCGAACGGCACCGCGGCACCGGCCGCGGTCACCGCCAGCACCGGATTGGCGAACGGCAGCAGCAGCCGAGCCCGCTCGGCCGGGTCGGCGACCAGCGCCAGCGTCGCGGCGTAGCGGGCGCAGGCGGCCGGGTCGCGGTGCAGCTCGACGGTGCCCAACTGCACGGTCAGCGCCTGCACCAGGGCCGGATCGCCGGCCTCGGCCAGGGCGCGCTGCAGGTAGCGGGCGGCGTCGTCCCAGTGGCCGTCGGCGGCCGCCTCCCGGGCGGCGGTGCGCAGCACCGGCAGCGCCCAGTCCACACCGGTGGTGCCGGAGGACATCAGGTGCTCGGCGGTCCGGGCGGCGGGGGCGCCGAGCCGGGCCAGCAGCGCGGCGGCCCGCTCGTGCAGGGCGACCAGCACCTTGGGGTCGGTGCGGGCCAGCACGGCGGTGCGGACCAGTTCGTGGCGGAAGGTCTCCGGCGGGCCGGGGTCGATCAGGTCGGTGCGGCGCAGCGCCTCGCGCGCCTCGTCGGCCAGCAGGTCGCCCTGGCCGGCCAGCAGCGCGGCGGTGGCCAGGTCCGCGCCGGGGCCGAGCACGGCCAGACCGGTGAGCAGGTCCATCGCCCGCGGGTGGCTGGCGCGCAGCCAGCTGAGCGTGGTGTCGGCCAGCGCGGCGGCGCCGATCCGCAGCACCGCGGCCGGTTCCGGCGCCCCGGCCGAGGTCCGGGCGGCCAGCAGCCGGGCCGTCACCTCCTCCAGCACCAGCGGGTTGCCGCGCGACAGGTCGTAGCAGACGGCGGCCAGTTCCGGGTCGATCGGGGTGTCGAAGGCCTGCGCCACCCGCTCGGCCACGCAGGAGTCGCAGAGCGGGCCCGGGGTGATGGTGCGGGTGTGGCCGAGGGCGCCGAGCTCGGCGGCGAGCGGGTCGCCGACCTCCTCCGCGGTGGTGGCCAGCAGCACCACCGGCAGGTCGTCCAGCCGGCGGGCGAGATAGGAGAACCACTGCCGGGAATCGTCGTCGGCCAGGTGCAGGTCGTCGATGGCCATCACCACCTGGGTGCGGGTGGTGAGCGAGCGGGCCGCGTGGAAAAGATTGTCGAGTACCTGTCGACGTCCGCCGCCGACAACTCCCCGGCCCTCCGGCAGCGCCTCGGCGAGATATCCGTCCGGTCCCCGATATCCGTCCTGCACGGCCTCGGGGAATTCCTGGGGATCCGTCCGATTAGTCGCGCTCGCCTGGTTCACGAACGGGTCGAACAGCTGGCGCACGACTCCGTACGGAAAGTCACGTTCATTGTCGTGGCAGCGCGCCCGGAGCACCACCGCCTCGCCCGGAATGCGGCCCAGCGCCGCCCGCAGCAACGCGGTCTTGCCGATTCCGCGCGGGCCCTGGATCAGGACCACCGCCGGCCGACCGGCCCTGGCCTGCGCCAACGCGTCGCCCAGCTCCGCCAGTTCCCGTTCGCGGTGCAACAGATTCCCCGCCGGCACTGCCCATCCCCCCGGTTGCGACCTCACGCGGTCGGCGACCCGCCGCGCCGGCCACCAGTATCCCCTGCACCGTGCCCCTGTCAATGCTCGGCGCAGCATACGTACATTCCTACGTATCGGCGCCCCGGCATACGTCCTGCGCCCCGATGCGTAACGGCGAAACCGATGCCGAATTTGCAGTATGTACAGGCGTTTTCCCGCCATGTTCGAATGATGACCGGGGGGTGCATTCGCTCCCGGAAACCGTACTCGTGGAACACGGGGGATGCGATGGAACGCCCGCGACTCAAAGCTCATTTTCTGAGCGAAACGGTGGACGGAAAAGTCTTCCTGGTCGGTGAGGGCCAGGACTACCTGGTGCCGGGCGAGGCCGCCGTCCGCCTGGTGCCCTACCTGGACGGCACCCGCACCGTCGCCGAGCTGCTCCAGGAGCTGGGCGACGGCGTGCCGCTCGGCCAACTGCTGGGCGCGCTGCGGCGTTTCGAGGCGGCCGGCCACCTGGCCGAGGGCCGCCCCGAGCTGCCGGCGCCGGAGCTGGCCTACTGGGACGCCCAGGGCATCGACCCGGCCGCCGTCCCGGCCGGTGCCGCCCGCACCGAGCTGCTGGTGCTGGCCTGCGGGCGCACCACGGCCGCCCCGGTGGTCGAGGCGCTGACCGGCGCCGGCCTGCGGGCCCGCGCGGTGGACGAGGCCGAGGCGCTGGCCGCGGGCCCCGACGCCCTGGTGGTCGCGCTGACCGACGACTACCTCGACCCGGCGCTCGGCCGGCTCAACACCGCCCGGCTGGCCGACGGCCTGCCCTGGCTGCCGGCCAAGCCGACCGGCACCAGCCTCTGGCTCGGCCCGCTGCTGCGCCCCGGCCACACCGGCTGCTGGCGCTGCATCGCGCAGCGGATCAGCGGCAACCGCCAGGTCCAGCGCTACCTGGCCGGCAAGCGCGGCGAGACGGTCCCGTACCACCCGATGCCCGCGGCCATCGCGGCCGGCCCGGCGCTGCTCGGCCAGCTGCTCGCCGCCGAGGCCGCCAAGCTGCTGGCCACCGGCACCTCCGCGGCGCTGGACGGCACCATGATCACCCTCGACCTGGGCACCCTGCAGACCACCGAGCACGCCCTGGTCCGCCAGCCGCAGTGCCCCGAGTGCGGCGACCCCGGCCTGATCACCGAGCGCAGCCCCAAGGTGGTGCTCTCGCCCAGCCCGGCCCGGCACACCACCGACGGCGGCTACCGGATCCAGGCCCCCGAGGTCACCTACGACCGGCTCAAGCACCACATCAGCTCGCAGCTCGGCGCGATCACCCGGCTCGGCGCGCACGAGGAGACCGGCAACGGCATCACCTACAGCTTCACCGCCGGCCACAACTTCGCCATGGTCAACGACAACATGGACCTGCTGCGCCGCAACATGCGCGGCCAGAGCGGCGGCAAGGGGCGCTCCGAGATCCAGGCCAAGGTGAGCGCCGTCTGCGAGGCGATCGAGCGCTATTCGGCGGTCTGGCGCGGCGAGGAGCCGGTGGTGCGCGCCGCCTACCGCGACCTCGACCCGCAGACCGCGGTCCACATGGACCGGGTGCTGCTCTTCTCCGCGGAGCAGTTCGCCGGCCGCAAGGAGTGGAACGCCGAGCCGAACCACCGCCTGCACCTGGTGCCGGACCCCTTCCCGGAGGCGGCCGAGCTCGACTGGTCGCGCGCCTGGTCGCTGACCCACGACGCCGAGCGGCTGGTGCCGGCCGGCTTCGCCTGGTACGGCCACCCGGACCAGGCCAAGCACTTCTACTGCGTCAGCGACTCCAACGGCTGCGCCAGCGGCAACACGCTGGAGGAGGCGATCCTGCAGGGCTTCTGCGAGATCGTCGAGCGGGACGCGGTCGCGCTCTGGTGGTACAACCGGCTGCCGCGCCCGGAGTTCGACCTGGACTCGCTGAACGACCCGTACGTGCGCACCATGCGCGAGTTCTACGCCTCGATGGACCGCGAGCTGTGGGTCCTGGACATCACCTCGGACCTGGGCGTGCCCACCTTCGCGGCGGTCTCCCGGCGCAAGCACGAGGTCGAGGACATCATGCTGGGCTTCGGCGCCCACCCCGACCCGAAGATCGCCGCGGTGCGCGCCCTGACCGAGGTCAACCAGTTCCTGCCGTACGTGGACCGCCGCGACGAGCACGGCGCGACCCTCTACCGCACCGACGACCTGGAAACCCTGGAGTGGTGCCGGACGGCGACCGTCGCGGGCGAGCCCTGGCTGGTCCCGGACCGGGCCCAGCGGCCCAGCACCGTCGCCGACTTCACCCGCCCGGCCGGCCACGACCTGGCCGACCACGTGCGCGACTGCGTGGACCGGGCGCGCGAGCGCGGGGTCGAGGTCATCGTGCTCGACCAGAGCCGGCCCGACCTGGACCTCAAGGTGGTCAAGGTGGTCGCGCCCGGGATGCGGCACTTCTGGCGCCGGCTCGCGCCCGGCCGGCTCTACGACGTCCCGGTGCAGCAGGGCTGGCTGCCGGCCCCGCACACCGAGGCGGAGTTCAACCCGAAGAACGTCTTCTTCTAGGCCGCGGGGGACTGCACTGATGACCACGGTCCTCGACCCGACCGAACCGGAGCTGAGCTCCCGGGTGCTGCGGCTGGTCCGGCTGCGCCGCGACGCGGCCGCCGCACCGGCCACCGCCCGGGGGCTGCGGCTGACCGCGCCGATCGGCTCGCTGAACCTGCCGGACCTGACCGCGGGCGCCCGCGAGGCGGTGGCCGCGCTGGCCGCCGGCGAGCACTCCGAGGAGGACCTCGCCGCGCTGGTGGCTGCCAAGGACGGCGACGCCGGGCTGCTGCGCTGGCAGCTGACCCGCCGCCGGCTCGGCCTGGCGGGCATGCTGGAGCACTCGGTCACGCTGGTCGACGAGCACGGCGCCCGGCAGCTGGCCGGCCTGCGCCCGATCGGCCGCGGCGCCTGCGAGCCGGGGCCGGTCCCGGCCCCGACCGGGCAGCTGAAGCTCTCCCGGTTCGCCGCCGCCGCGGTGCAGGACGGCGCCCTGCTGGTGCGGGCGCCCGGCAGCCCGCTGGGGGTGGAGCTCGCGAGCAGCGCGGCCGGGCTGCTGGCGGCGCTGGCCGACTGGACCAGCCCGGCCGCGCTCGCCCAACTCCCCGGCGGCCTGCCGCTGGAGGCCGCCCGGCAGACCCTGCGGCTGTTCGCCGCGGCCGGCCTGCTGGCCCCCGGCGCACCCGGTGACGAGCCGGAGCTGGACGAGCAGCGGCTGGCCCAGTGGACCGCCGCCGACCTCGTCTTCCACGCGCGCACCCGCCGCCCCACCACGGTGGCCGGCTACGGCGGCACCTACCGGTTCGGCGACCGGTTCGGCCCCGAGCCCGCCTCACCGCCGGTGCGGCCCGGCGAGCGGGTCTCCCTGGCCGTCCCGGACCTGACCGAAATCGCGTTCAACGACCGGCCGTTCAGCCAGGTCCTGGAGGAGCGCCGGTCACTGCGCGACCACGACGAGGACGCGCCGCTGACCGTCGAGCAGCTCGGCGAGCTGCTCTACCGCAGCATGCGGCGGCGCCAGACCTTCACCGGCAGCGACGGCCAGGAGCTGGCCGACCGCCCCTACCCCAGCGGCGGCGCGGTGCACGAGCTGGAGGTCTACCCGCTGGTGACCGACTGCGCGGGCCTGAAGCCCGGGCTGTGGCACTACGCGACCGACCGGCACGAGCTGGAGCTGGTGGCCGAGCCCGGCCCGGCCACCGCCGCGCTGGTGGCCGGCGCCCGCGAGTCCGCCCTGATGAAGGGCGACCCGCAGGTGGTGCTGCTGGTCACCGCCCGGTTCGGCCGGGTGATGTGGAAGTACGAGACGGTCGCCTACCCGCTGATCCTCAAGCACGTCGGCGCCCTCTACCAGACCCTCTACCTGGTCGGCACCGCGATGGACCTGGCGGTCTGCGGACTCGGCGGCGGGGACGCGGCCGACTTCGCCGCCGCCAGCGGCATCGACTTCTTCACCGAGGGGACGGTCGGCGAACTGGTGGTCGGCAGCCGGGCCCTGATCGAGCGCCAGGACATCGGCGTGCCGAGGAGCGAGCCGAAGAGATGAGACCGCCCCGATGAGACCCCGAAGAACCCGACGTACGCGAAGACCCCGAGGAAGGCGAAGGCGATGAAGTTCCGCTTCAAGGCTCTGCAGCGGATGCGGGAGCCGGACGAGCTCGACTCGCCGACCCTGCTGGCCGCGCCGCGCGGCTGGATCGCGCTGTTCGTGGTGCTGATCACCATGACCGCGGCGCTGTTGTGGACCTTCGCCGGACACATCCCGATCACCGTGGACGCCCCCGGCCTGCTCACCCACCCCAACGGCACCGCGCTGATCCAGAGCCCCTACGGCGGGATGGTCCGCTCGGTGCTCACCCAGCCCGCCGACCAGGTCGCGCTCGGCCAGACGGTGGTCGAGGTCGAGGACGCGCAGGGGCACACCCAGCAGGTCACCAGCCCGTTCGGCGGCCAGGTGGTCGGCCTGTCGGTCACCGCCGGCCAGGTGGTCGAGCCCGGCACGCCGATCGCCTCGGTGGAGCGCACCGACGCCTCGCCGGACCGGATGGTGGCGATGGTCTTCGTCCCGGCGCCCCAGGCGATCGGCCTGGCCCCCGGCGAGCAGGTGGACCTGTCGGTCTCCACCGCGCCGTCCAGCGCCTTCGGCCTGCTGCGCGGCACGATCACCTCGATCAGCCCGTACACGCTCACCAAGGACGCGGTCTCCGGCCTGGTCGGCGGCGACCTGGCGGCCCAGCGCTACCTGACCGGCGCACCGCCGCGGCTGGTGCTGATCGACCTGGTCCGCGACCCGGCGACCCGCACCGGCTACGCCTGGACCTCGCAGTCCGGGCCGCCGATGCCGCTGGGCAGCCAGGTCTCGGTCACCGCGACGGTCGACGTGGGCCGCCAGACGCCGTTCAACCTGATCCTCGGCCGCTGAGGGGGCCCCGCCGATGACCTCGACAGTCCCCGAAGCGACCACCGGGACCACCACGACCGCGCCGCAGCCGGACCCGCCGGGCGGGCCGGCCCGCGCGCGCCGCCGCCGTCGCCCCGGCCGCCCGG
>NZ_JBNQTI010000279.1:0-6702 GCF_050325825.1 Kitasatospora sp. LaBMicrA B282 | reverse complement strand
GGCCGGCCCGCCCGGCCCGGTGGCGCGCCCGGCCGCCGGAGGCTCCCGGTCAGCCCGGGTAGCTCGGCAGCACCCCGTGACCGTCCGCCTTCCACTGCGCCGCGGCGCCGCCGGAGAGCGAGTAGACGGTGTGGTCCTGGTCCTTGGAGTCGGCGAGCACCTGCGCGGTGCGGTCCTCCGAGGCGGCCACCGCGGTCATCCCGTCCACCGCCTGCAGCGTGGCCGCGTTGTCCGGGCCGGCCGAACCGTCGGTCGGCACGTAGTGCAGCTGCTGCACGCCCTCGCTCTCCCGGCCGAGCGCGAGCAACTGGTCCGGGTCGGCCCAGGCCACCGAGGTGACGTCGGCGAGCTGCGGGGCGATCGGCCGCACCGCGGTGATCGTCGCGGGCGCCGGCCCGGCGCCGCTGCGCACCACCAGGCCGATGGCCAGGCTGCGGGTGCGGGTCACCGGGTCGAGCAGCAGCAGGGCGGCCCGGGTCCCGTCGGAGGAGAGCTTGACGGTGTCCACGGTGTCGCCGGTGTCCTCGACCGGCAGCTGCACCGGGACGGGGGCGAAACGGTTCTGCCCGTGGACCATCAGGTACACCTGCGACGCGGCCGGGTTGCGGTCCACCACCCAGAGCCCGCCGAGGCCGTCCCAGCTGGGCGAGCCGAGCCCCTGGCCGTTCGGCGCCAGGCTGGTGATCAGCGCGCTGCCGAGCTGCTTGGCGCTGTCGTCCAGGTTGGCCAGGTAGAGCGCCCGGCCGTCGCCGCTGACCACCGCGGCGGCCTTGCCGTCCCGGCGGACGGCGAACGGGCCGAGCTGACCGCCGCCCGGCCGCAGCGCGGCGGGCAGTCCGGTCGAGCCGAGCACCCCGGCGACCGCGGCCGAGCTGTCCAGTCGGACCAGCTGCCCGGTGTCCGCGTTGCGGGCGTACGGCAGGTCGGTGGCGGACCCGCCGGTCAGGCTGCCCGGGGCCCAGGAGGAGCCCTTGGCCTCGGCGGTGCTGAAGAAGCAGCCGCCGCGCGCGGCGTTGAGCGTGACCTTCTCGATCGAGCCGGGGCCGCTCACGCTCAGCAGCGTGAAGTAGAGCTGCGCGGCCATCTGGTTGCACTGCGACTCACTGGTCTGGAAGTCGACCCCGTTGACCTTCAGGGTCGGGTTGCGCGGGTCGTCGGTGTTGACGGTGGCAGCCGGGTCGGCGCCGTCGAAGGCCGAGCGGACCGCGGGCCGCAGCCAGTCCGAGGGGCCCTTGGCCAGCGCGAGGGCCGCGGCCGAGGCCGGGTCGATCCGCCGCCGTACGAAGATCGGGTCCGGCACCAGCACCGACTGGTCCGACCCGGTGTTGCCGGCCGGCAGCCCCGGGTCGGGCAGCGTGAAGAAGTAGCGGTCGGCCTGCTGGTAGGCGTTGCGGAAGTTGGTCAGGTTGAGGATCAGCTCCGAGGGCAGCTCGCTGATCCGCCACTGCGCCCGGGCCGCCGTGTCCTTGCCGTCCTTGCCGGAGTCCTTGGCCACGTTGATCAGCTTGAAGGTGGCGTCGTACTGGTCGTTCTTGGCGTCCTGGGCCCGGTAGGTGTGCCGGGCGTCCAGGCTGCCCGTCTCCTGCTCGTGCAGGGTGACGGTGGCGTGGTCGGGATCGCCGTCGCCGGGCGCGGCGATCGGGCGTATCTCGTTGAGGATCACCGCGCCGCTGTCCGGCTGCCAGGTGTTGACCGCTTCTGGGGTGAGGTACTCGCGGGCGGTCTGGTAGTCGTGCTCGTCCGAGATCGCGGCGTCCAGGAAGTCCTGCAGCACCTCGCGCGGCGACTGCCCGTCGCGCGGCGGCACCGGGATCACCCGGACCTGGACGCCCTGGTCGGCCCCGGAGGGCGGGCGGACCGGTTCGGGCCCGCCGCTGTCCGGCATGGTGGCGCAGCCCGCCGCCAGCAGTACCGCCGGCGCGACCACCAGGGTCCCCGCCCAGCGCCGGCTAGTCCTGCCGCTGCTCCCCACCCCGCGCCCCCTTCGCGCTCGTCCGGTCGCCCTGCCCGGCCTGATCGTCCACTGCCTGTTCGTCCACCGCCCGCTCGTCGCTCGGCCGCTCGGTCGCCGCCGAGCCGTCCGGTGCGGAGCCCTCGCCCTCGGGCGACCGCAGCCGCGCGGGGTCCACCACCACCTGGGCGCCGGTGGCACCGTACCCGCCGCTCGCCGAGCTCACGTCGGACGGGTCGGCGACCACCGGTGCCTGGGGCAGCCGGCGCGGGCCGAGGCCGCCGCCGATGCTCAGCACCCCGCCGAGGCCGGGCCCGAGCCCGCCGCCCACACCGCCGGGGGTCTCCGGGATCACGGTCGGCTCGCCGCTGGCGGTCAGCGCGGTCGCCCCGGCCGGCAGCGCCCGCCGGTACGGGGTGCCCTGGGCCCGCAGGCCCCGGTTGTACCGGGAGTCCTCCGGCTCCAGCCGGAACGGCGCCCGGCCGATCTCGCCGCCGCGGGTGCGCGGCAGGGTGAGCCGGAAGTGCGAGCCGCCGCCGGGCTCGCCCCAGGCCTGCAGCCACCCGCCGTGCAGGTGGGCGTCCTCCACCGCGATGGAGAGGCCGAGCCCGGTGCCGCCGGTGGTCCGCACCCGGGACGGGTCGGCCCGCCAGAACCGGTGGAACACCCGGGAGGCCTCGCCGGGCTTGAGCCCGATGCCGTAGTCGCGCACGCCGACCGCGACCGCGCCGTCGGCCGAGCCGAGCCGGATCACCACGTCCCGGCCCTCGCCGTGCTCCAGCGCGTTGACCACCAGGTTGCGCAGGATCCGCTCGATCCGGCGCGGGTCGACCTCGGCCACCACCGGCTCGTCGGCGCCGCGCAGCAGCACCGCGCTGCCCTTCAGCCGGGCCAGCGGGTCGGCCGACTCGACCACCCGGTGCACGATGTCGCGCAGGTCCACCGGCTCGGCGTCCAGCACCGCGGCGCCCGCGTCGAACCGGCTGATCTCCAGCAGGTCGGCCAGCAGCGACTCGAACCGGTCCAGCTGGCCCTGCAGCAGCTCGGCCGAGCGGGCCGCCATCGGGTCCAGGTCCTCGCGGCTGTCGTAGATCAGGTCGGCGGCCATCCGGACCGTGGTCAGCGGGGTGCGCAGCTCGTGCGAGACGTCCGAGACGAACCGCCGCTGCACCCGGGAGAGCTCCTCCAGCTGCCGGATCTGCGCCTGCAGCGCGTCGGCCATCCGGTTGAAGGACTCGCCGAGCCGGGCGATGTCGTCCGTGCCGGTGACCTTCATCCGCTCCTCGAGGTGGCCGTCGGCCAGCCGCTCGGCGATCCCGGCGGCCATCCGCACCGGGGTGACCACCTGGCGGACCACCAGCCAGGCGGTGCAGCCGACCAGCACCACGATGAACACCCCGGCGGTCGCCACGGTACCCGTCACCAGGCTCATCGCGTTGTCCTCCTGGGCGAAGGAGAACGCGAAGTAGAGCTGGTACTTGGTCTTGTCGGGACCGGTCAGCTGCTTGCCGATCACCAGGCCCGGCTCGGTGTGCGTCTGACCGCCGGTGCCGCGGTGGATCGTGGTGGTCTGCTCGTGCGCCACCGAGTCGTCGGCGGCCACCTGGGCCTGCAGGTCCTGGGAGATGCTCGCGTAGTTGACGTCACCGGAGGCCCGGATCACCAGCGGCGGGGCGCCCGGGTCGGGCGACGGCACCAGGCCGATCACCGAGTACACGCCCTGGCCGCCACTGGCCAGGCTGGCCACCTGCTCGGAGAGCCAGGTGCCCGGCTCGGTGGGGCTGGTGGCGTTCGGGTCGGTGCTGCTGCCGGCCTTGGACCGCTGCTGGGCGAGCGCGTCGCTCTGCTGCTGGGCGGTGGTGAAGCCGCCGCTGGCCTGGTTCTCGGCCGCGCGCTTCTTGGTGTCCAGCAGGCCGGTGCGCACCTGGGCCATCACCACGAAGCCCAGCACCACCACCAGGGCGACCGAGAGCAGCATGGTGGCCGCGACCACGCGCAGCTGGATCGAGCGGCGGTAGAGCGCGGTGGCCCGGTGGAAGGGTCGCCGCAGCCGACGACCGAGCCGGCCGAGCGGCGAGGACGGGTGCCCGGCGCGGGTCTGCCGGTACTGCGCCTCCCCGCCGGCCGCGGGGCCGGACGGGGAGGGATGAACCTGGTCCGACACGTCAGCTGGGCCCGGCCTTGTAACCGACACCGCGGACGGTGACCACGATCTCCGGGCGCTCCGGGTCCTTCTCGATCTTCGAGCGGAGCCGCTGCACGTGCACGTTCACCAAGCGGGTGTCCGCCGCGTGCCGGTAGCCCCAGACCTGCTCCAGCAGCACCTCGCGGGTGAACACCTGCCAGGGCTTGCGGGCCAGCGCGACCAGCAGGTCGAACTCCAGCGGGGTGAGCGGGATGCCGCGCCCGTCGCGCTTGACCGAGTGGCCGGCCACGTCGATCACCAGGTCGCCGATGGTCAGCTGCTCGGGGGTGGGCTCCTCGGCGCGGCGCAGCCGGGCGCGGACCCGGGCCACCAGCTCCTTGGGCTTGAACGGCTTGACCACGTAGTCGTCGGCGCCGGACTCCAGGCCCACCACGATGTCGACCGTGTCGGTCTTCGCGGTGAGCATCACGATCGGCACCCCGGACTCGGAGCGGATCTGCCGGCAGACGTCGATGCCGTCGCGTCCGGGCAGCATCAGGTCGAGCAGCACCAGATCCGGCTTGGTCTCGCGGAAGGCGGCCAGCGCCTTGTCCCCGTCCGCGACGAAATACGGCTCAAAACCTTCACCACGCAGCACGATGCCGAGCATCTCGGCGAGTGCGGTGTCGTCATCTACGACCAGGACGCGACCTTTCATGCGCCCATCCTCTCATTACCGGATTGTGACCTGCCGCACACCCGTGCCCCTGAACCGGCCGGCAGGCCGGCATTCCAGCGCATATCCACCCAAACTCCCGAGTTCCGTGTTCCGGTCGACACCGTTGTCGATCAGCAACCGGGCACCCCTGGGGCACCTGCGGCCACCATGGCACGATGGGCGACACACATTTTGCGCCGCACCACCATCCTGGGGCACCGCCCCCCGCCGAGGAGCAGTGATGACCGACACGCCGGGCTGGGTATCCCCCAGCGGCTCCGGGACCGATCCGGAGGACAACCGCCCGTCGGCCCCCGCCCCCGCCGTCCCGGCGCCCGCTGCCCCTCAGGACACCGCTCCGGCCACCACGCCGGACACCGCGCCGAAGCCCGCTCCGGAGCCCGCGGCGGTGGCCGCGGCCCCCGCCGCACCCGCACCGCAGCCCGCCCCCGCCCCCGGTTGGGGCGCGCAGCCGGGTTGGGGCGCACAGCCCGGCTGGGGGGCGCAGGCCGGCTGGGGCGGCGCGCAGTCCGGCTGGTTCGCCCCGCCGCCCACCCCCAAGCCCGGCGTGATCCCGCTGCGCCCGCTCGGCGTCGGCGAGATCCTGGACGGCTCGATCTCCACCGTCCGCCGGCACTGGCGGACCGCCCTGGGGCTCTCCCTGGTGGTCGCCGTGCTCAGCCAGACCCTGGTCGCCCTGATCACCTGGTTCAGCCAGCACTCCACGAACGACAACGTCACCGCGCCCGTGGTCGGCGGCGTCGGCCTGCTGCTCAGCGCGGCGGCCGGGCTGGTGATGTCGGCGCTGCTGACCATGGTGGTCAGCAGCGCGATCCTCGGGCAGGACGTCACGGTGAGCACCGCCTGGCGCGCGGCCAAGCCGCAGCTGTGGCGCCTGGTCGGGCTGAGCGCCCTGGTGATGGTGATCGTGCTGGGCATCCTCGCGCTCGCCACCGTCCCGCTGGTCGTGGTCAGCGCGGTGACCCACGACGCCCGGACCACCGCCGTGGTCGGGATCCCGCTGCTGCTGGTCGGCGTGCTCGTCGCCGTCTGGATGTACGTCCGGCTCTCGCTCGCCACGCCCGCGCTGATGCTGGAGAAGCAGGGCATCAAGGCCGCGCTCGGCCGGTCCGTCAAGCTGGTCCGCGGCACCTGGTGGCGGATCCTCGGGATCACCGTGCTCGGCTTCGTCCTGTCGTCGATCCTGGCCTCGGTGATCACCACCCCGTTCCGGATCCTGGCCGGCGTGGTGACCGGCTCCGCGCTCGACGCGCTCGGCGGCAGCCCGGACCACCCGCAGTCGGTCGTCGCCCTGGTGCTGATCGGCATCGGCGGGGTACTGGCCGCCACGCTCACCGGCCCGGTCCAGGCCGGCATCAACGTGCTCCTCTACGTCGACCAGCGGATCCGCCGCGAGGCGCTGGACCTGGAGCTGGCCCGGGCGGCCGGCCTGCCCGAGTACGGCGGCACCGGCTGGGCCGGCCAGGGCAGCGGGGCGGCCTGAGCCCGATGCTCTCCTGGGGGGACCGGGTCACGATCGTCGCCGACGGCGCTCCCGTGACCACGCCGCGCGGCCCGGCGCAGCAGGACGCGAAGCTGGAACTGCTCAAGCCCGAGTACCACCGGCACGACCCGAGCCTGCTGCAGCGGATCAGCAGCTGGCTCTGGGACCGGCTGGACGACCTGCTCGGCCGGCTCGGCAGCGCCGTGACCGACGGCAGCACCGGGCTGATCCTCTTCATCGTGCTCGCCGTGCTGGTCGGCGCCGCGCTCTGGTGGCGCCTGGGCCGCCCGCGCCGCGCGGCGCGCACTGCCGCCACCGCGCTGTTCACCCCCGGCGGTCCGCGCAGCGCCGAGCAGCACCGGGCGGCCGCCCACCGGCACGCGGCCGGCGGCGACTTCGCGGCC
>NZ_JBNQTI010000278.1:0-6841 GCF_050325825.1 Kitasatospora sp. LaBMicrA B282 | reverse complement strand
GGCCTCGCGCCGCGGGCCGCCCGGCGCCGCCGGACGGCCGAACGCCGGGGCCACGCAGGCCAGCAGGGCGCCGACCAGCGGCGCGGCGGCGTCCGCGGCCGGCAGCGCCAGCGCGGTCAGCCGGTCCAGTACGTCCACCACCTGCTCCTCCCCCAGGTACCAGGCGGTGTGGAAGGCCTGCAGCAGCAGCCGGGCGGCCAGCCCCGGCTCGATCCCGCGCCCGACCGCGGCGAGCAGCAGCCGGTGCGCCTCGGGGTAACCGCCGCGCCAGAACTCCGCGGTGCCCCGCACCCAGTCCAGCACCGCCAGGGTGAACGCGTCCTCGGCCAGCTCGGCGCCGCGCAGCGCCAGCGCCGCGGCCCGCTCCGGCTCGGCCGCGTCCAGCGCCGACTCGGCGGCCAACACCAGGCAGCGGACCCGCTGTTCGCGCTCCGGCGCGAGCGCCGCGGCCCGCTCGTAGGCGGCGGCCGCGCCTGCGTGCCCACCCCGGGCCACCGCCCGGCGGGCCGTGCCCTCCAGCGCCTCGGCGAGTTCGGCGTCCGGGCCGGTGGCGGCCAGCGCCAGGTGCCAACTGCCGCGGTCGCCCTCGCCGTCGGCCCGCAGCACGGTGCCGAGCAGCCGGTGGACCGCCAGCACCTCGGGCAGCGGCGTGCTCTCCAGGATCGCGGTGCGCAGCAGCGGGTGGCGCAGCCGGTAGCGGCCCTCCGGACCGCGGCGCAGCAGGCCGGCCCGCTCGACCTCGGACAACTCCGCGGCACCCGCACCGAGTTCACCGGCCGCCCGGAGCAGCAGGGCCGGCTCGCCGCTCTCCTCGGCGGCGGCCAGCAGGAGCAGCTGCCGGGCCGGCTCGGGCAGCCCGGCGACCTGGCCGTGGAAGGCCCGGCGCAGCCGCTCGGTGAGGGCCAACTCGCCGGCCGGGTGCGACCGGTCGGCGGCCAGCGCGGCGGGCAGCTCGGTCAGCGCGAGCGGGTTGCCCTGGGCCTCGGCGAGCACCCGGTAGCGCAGGCCCAGTTCGGCCGCCGCCCCGGAGCGGGCGGCGAGCAGCTCGGCGGCGGCCGCCGGCTCCAGCGGGGCCAGCCGCAGCTCCGGCAGCCCGGGCGCGACCGGGCCGCCCGCGCCGTCCCGGGCCGCGAAGAGCAGCACCAGGCCCTCCCGACCCAGCCGCCGGGCCGCCAGCAGCAGCGCCTCCGCCGAGGAGTGGTCCAACCACTGGGCGTCGTCCACCAGGCAGAGCAGCGGCCGCTCGGCGGCCGACTCGGCCAGCAGCCCCAGGGTGGCCAGGCCGCCGAGCAGCCGGTCGGCCGGACCGCCACCCGGGCCGTCGACCGCGGCCAGCCCGAACGCCGCCTCCAGCGCCCGGCGTTGCGGCACCGGCAGGGCGGGCAACAGGTGCAGCGCGGGGGCCAGCAGCAGGTGCAGTCCGGCGAACGGCAGGTCCGCCTCGGACTCCACCCCGGTCGCCCGCAGCACCGTGAAGCCGTCCGCCTGCTCGGCCGCGTACTCCAGCAACGCGCTCTTGCCGATCCCCGGCTCCCCGCGCAGCACCAGCGCCCCGCTGCGCCCCTCGCGCGCGCCCGCCAGCAGACCGGCCAACGCGGCCTGCTCCCCCGCTCGTCCGTACAGCATGGGTCGACCCTACCTATGGCTGACCGATTCGACCGCCCGCTGTCCCGCCTACCTTCTTGACCTGCGAGGACAACCCGCCGCAGAACACAGGAAGCAAGAAGGAGACCCGAGATGACGAACCTTCAGCAGCTCGCCGAGCAGTACCTGGCCACCTGGAACGAGACCGACCCGGCGGCCCGGCGCAAGCTGATCGACACCCACTGGGCCGAGGACGCCCGCTACACCGACCCGCTGGCCGAGGTGGCCGGCCGGGACGCGGTGGACGCCGCGATCGCCGCCGTGCAGGGGCAGTTCCCCGGCCTGGTGTTCACCCTGGGCGCGGGCGGCGTGGACGCCCACCACGACCTGGCCCGGTTCACCTGGAACCTCGGCCCGGCCGGCGGCGAACCGCTGGTGATCGGCTTCGACGTGCTGATCGCCGACGAGGCGGGCCGGATCTCCGTCGTGGCCGGCTTCCTCGACAAGGTCCCGGCCCTCTGACGGCCCTCCCCCCGGGGCGCCGGCCGCCCACCGCCGCCGGCGCCCCGGGGCCCACCCCGCGCCGCCACCCACTCCGCGCCGCACACCACTCAGCGCACCACTCCGCGCACCCGAGGAGCCCACCGCGATGTCCACCACCCTGTCCGCCGCCGCCCCGGCCCGCGCCGCCCGTCCGGCGCAGCACTCGCGGGGCCTGCTGCCCGTCCTGCTCACCGCCTCCTTCGTCACCACCCTCGACTTCTTCGTGGTCAACGTGGCCATCCCCGCCCTGCAGCACGACCTGCACGCGGGCTCGGCGGGCGTCCAGTGGGTGGTGGCCGGCTTCGGCCTGGCGCTGGCCGTCGCCCTGGTGCCGGCCGGGCGGCTCGGCGACCGGTTCGGCCGGCGCCGGATCTTCGCCCTCGGCCTGCTGCTCTTCACCCTCTCCTCGGCCGCCTGCGGCCTGGCCCCCGACACCGGCTCGCTGGTCGCCGGTCGGGTGCTGCAGGGGCTCTCCGCCGCGCTGATGGGCCCGCAGGTGCTGGCCATCCTGCGGGACACCTACACCGGCGCCGCCCAGGCCAAGGCCTTCGGCCGGTACGCGCTGTCGATGGGCGTCGGCGCGGTGCTCGGCCAGCTGATCGGCGGACTGCTGATCAAGGCCGATCTGCTCGGCCTCGGCTGGCGCTCCTGCTTCCTGGTCAACGTGCCGGTCGGCCTGGTCACCCTGGCCTTCGTGCGGCGCTGCCTGCCGGAGTCCACCGCGCCGGAGAAGACCGGGCTGGACCTGACCGGCAGCGCGCTGGTGAGCGCCGCGCTGACCGCCCTGGTGCTGCCGCTGATCCAGGGCCAGGCGCAGGGTTGGCCGCTGTGGACCTGGCTCTGCCTGGCCGGCTCGGCCGTGCTGTTCGCCCTCTTCGCGCTGCACCAGGGCCGCCTCGCCCGGCACCCGGTGCTCGACCCGCGGCTGCTGCGCGAACCCGGCTTCGGCGTCGGGGTGCTCAGCCAGTTGGCCTTCAACCTCGGTCAGGCCTCCTTCTTCCTGGTGCTCGCGCTCTACCTGCAGCAGGGGCACGGGCTGGACGCGCTCGGCTCCGGCCTGCTCTTCACCGCGATCGGCGGCGGCTACCTGCTGACCTCGCTGAACGCGCACCGGGTGGCCGCCCGGCTGGGCCGCGCCGCGGTGGCGCTGGGCACCGGCGGGATGGCGGTCGGCCTGGTGGTGCTGGCGCTCACCGCGCAGCGGGTGGGCACCGCGGGCAGCGCCTGGTGGCTGGCGCCCGGGCTCTTCCTGGACGGGCTCGGCATGGGGCTGGTGCTGGCCCCGCTGACCGGCGGCGCGCTCGCCGGGGTGCGCCCGCAGCTGGTCGGCTCCGCCGCGGGCGCGGTGGCCACCATGCAGCAGGTCGGCAACGCGCTCGGGGTCGCCCTGGTCGGCAACCTCTTCTACCGCGCGGTGGCCCACGGCTACACCCACGCCTTCACGCTGAGCATGCTGGTGCTGGCCGGCCTGGAGCTGGCGGTGGCGCTGCTGGCCGCCCGGCTGCCCCGGGCCTGAGACCGGCCGGTTCGGACCTGAGAGCGGCCGGTCCGGGCCTGAGGCCGGCTGCCCACGGCTGGGCCCGGCCGGTCCGGATCCGAAGCGGTCGGTCCGGCGCCCCGGAACCGGCCGCTCCGCCACCCCCCTGCCCGGCGCGTGCCGTTCCGTGCCAAAGTGACTCGGATGAGTAGCGAGAAGAACGACGTGCCCGCCTGGGAGCAGCGCTTCCGGGCGGCACGCGTGTCCCTGCCGGACTGGGCGGACGACGCTCCCGAACGTTCGCTGTACGTCTCCAACACGGGCGGCACCTTCGAGATCTACGCCTGGGACCGGGCCGCCGGCACCCACCGGCAGGTCACCGACCGCCCGAGCGGCACCACCGACTCGGCGATCACCCCGGACGGTGCCTGGATCTGGTGGTTCGACGACACCGACGGCGACGAGTTCGGCGTCTGGCGGCGCCAGCCCTTCGCCGGCGGCCCGGACCAGGAGGCGGTGCCCGGCCTGGCGCCGTCCTACGAGGCCGGCCTGGCGCTCGGCCGGGACGGCACCGTGGTGGTCGGCCGCTCGACCGAGGAGGTCGGCACCACCCTGCACCTGCTGCGCCCCGGCGCCGCGGAGCCGGTGGAGATCTACCGGCACGCCGAGTACGGCGGGGTCGGCGACCTGTCCCACGACAGCGCCCTGCTGGCGATCGACCACACCGAGCACGGCGACGCGATGCACAGCGCGATCCGGGTGCTGCGCTGCGCCGACGGCGCGACGGTGGCGGAGCTGGACGAGGTGACCGGCCGGGCCGAGCCGCGCGGCCTGGCCTGCCTGGGCTTCGCCCCGGTGGCCGGGGACAGCCGGCTGCTGCTGGCCCACCAGCGCCGCGGCCGCTGGGAGCCGCTGCTCTGGGACCCGCTGACCGGCGAGCAGACCGAACTGCTGCTGCGCACCGCCGACGGCGCGCCGCTGCCCGGCGACGTCTCCGCGCAGTGGCGTCCGGACGGCCGCGCGCTGCTGGTGGAGCACGAGTTCGAGGCCCGCAGCGAGCTCTACAGCTACGAGCTGGCGAGCGGCGAGCTCGCCCGGCTCGGCACCCCGCGCGGCACGGTGGCCGGCGCCAGCGCCCGGCCGGACGGGACGGTGGAGTTCCTCTGGTCCTCGGCGGCCGAGCCCTCGGTGGTCCGCTCCACGGCCGGCTCGGTGGTGCTGCGGGCGCCCGGCGAGGTGCCGCCGCGCTCGGTGCCGGTGGAGGACGTCTGGGTGGACGGTCCGGCCGGGCGGGTGCACGCACTGGTCCAGCGCCCGGACGGGGACGGCCCGTTCCCGACCATCTTCGAGGTGCACGGCGGCCCGACCCACCACGACAGCGACTCCTTCGCGGCCGGGCCCGCGGCCTGGCTGGACCACGGCTTCGCGGTGGTCCGGGTCAACTACCGCGGCTCCACCGGCTACGGCCAGGCCTGGACCGACGCGCTGCGCGAGCGGGTCGGCCTGATCGAGCTGGAGGACATCGGCGCGGTGCGGGCCTGGGCGGTGGCCTCCGGGCTGGCCGACCCCGAGCGGCTGGTGCTCTCCGGCGGCTCCTGGGGCGGCTACCTGACCCTGCTCGGCCTCGGCACCCAGCCCGACGACTGGTCGCTGGGCCTGGCCGCCGTCCCCGTCGCGGACTACTTCACCGCGTACGCGGACGAGATGGAGGCGCTCAAGTCGCTGGACCGGACCCTGTTCGGCGGCACCCCCGAGGAGGTCCCCGAGCGGTTCCGGGCCTCCTCGCCGCTCAGCTACGTGGAGCGGGTCAAGGTGCCGGTCTACCTCAGCGCGGGGGTGAACGACCCGCGCTGCCCGATCCGGCAGATCGAGAACTACGTGGCGCGGCTGGCCGAGCTCGGCGTCCCGCACGAGGTGTACCGGTACGACGCCGGGCACGGATCGCTGGTGGTGGACGAGCGGATCAAGCAGCTGCGGCTGGAGCTGGACTTCGCCCGGCGGCACCTGAAGGTGTGAGGACGGGGCGGGCCCCGCACCGCGTGGTGCGGGGCCCGCCCCCTGCTCCGTACCGGGTCAGTCGAGGGCCGGGGTCAGTCCGAGCGCCAGGTCCTGGGCCGCCTCCGCCTCGCGCCGGGCCAGCCGGAACCACATGAAGCCGACGAAGCCCGCGAAGACGAACCACTCGAGGGTGTAGCCCAGGTTCTGGAAGGCCCGGGCGTCCAGGCCGCCGGTGCCCTCCGGCTGGGTGGTGGGCACCGGGGTCAGCCCGCTCGGCACGGTGTCGGCGGCAACCCAGCCGTCGTACACCGGGTACGGCAGCAGGTTGACCAGGGTGGCCGGGCTGATCATGCCCAGCTGCCCCGCCGGCAGGCCGCCGTTGACCGCACCGCCGGTGTCGGACGTCTCCTCGGCCTGCAGCCGTCCGTCGACGGTGACCTGCCCGGCCGGCGGCGCGGGCAGCGGGCCACCGGGGGCACCGGGCAGCCAGCCGCGCACCACCGCCACCGCCCGGCCGGTGCCGGTGCGCAGCGGGGTGAGCACGTAGTACCCGTTGCGGCCGTCCACCGTGCGGTTGGGGACCAGCAGCTGGTGGGCGGCGTCGTACTCCCCGGTGGCGGCCACCTCGCGGCCCAGCGCGGCGGTGCCGACCTGGGCGTCCGACCCGGGCAGCACCGAGTCGATCGGGCTGGCGGGCTGCGGCGCCGGGCTGCTGCCACCGTGCGCGGCCGGGGCGGCGGCGTGGTGCGGGGAGACCCGGCCCTCGAACCGGCTCAGCTGCCAGGAGCCCAGCCAGAGACAGACCGCGATGGCGGCGATCGCGAGCACGGTGCCGCCGAGCCAGCGCGGAGTCAGGAGGAATCGGTACACACCTCTCACGGTAGCCACCGTTTCCACGCACCCGACCACGGCCCCCCGACCACGCCGCCCGGCCCGGCCCGAGCCATGGCGCGGACCAGGCACGCGGTGAGCTCTAGCCGGAGGCCTCCGGGGTCGGGGTGTAGTAGAGGGTGCCGCCGCCGCACAGGCCGGGGATGGTGGCGGCTGCCGCGTCGGGGGCGGCGCCGAGGGGGCGGTGGGTGACCGTCAGGGTGGTGCTGTTCGTTGCGGGGGCGGGGCCGGTGGTCGGGGTGGCCGAGGGCGGCACCGTGGCCGCGGTGACCGGCGGCGCGCCGGCCGCCTGCGCGCTCGGGGACGCGCCGCCGTTGTCCGCAGCCCCGGCCGCCGCGGCTGCGGGAG
>NZ_JBNQTI010000277.1:0-6959 GCF_050325825.1 Kitasatospora sp. LaBMicrA B282 | reverse complement strand
CGGCGCCCCGGCGGCCGACGCCGCCGACTGCGCCCGGGCCGTGGCGGCCGGCGACCCGCGGGCCGGCGCCGTCTGGCAGCAGGCGGTGGACGCCCTGGCCGACGGCATCGTGCTGGCGCAGAGCCTGCTCGACCCCGCCATGGTGATCGTCGGCGGCGGCCTCGCCGAGGCCGGGGAGACGCTCTTCACCCCGCTGCGCGCGGCGGTGACCGAGCGGCTCACCTTCCAGATGCCCCCGCGGGTCGTGCCCGCCATGCTCAAAGACACCGCCGCCGCTCTGGGCGCCGGACTGCTCGCCTGGGACCTGCTCTCCACGGAGGTGACCGCGTGACGACCGCGGACCGTACTGTCCTGTCCGGTGCCCGCCTGGTGCTGCCCAGCGGGGTGGTGGAGAGGGGCCGGCTGGCCTTCGAGGGCGCCACCATCACCACGATCGACGGCGCCGACGGCACCTCCCCGGCCCCCGGCGAGCTGGACCTGACCGGCTACACCGTGGTCCCCGGTTTCGTGGACCTGCACGTGCACGGCGGCGGCGGCGCCTCCTACGCCTCCGGCATCGCCGAGGAGGCGCTCACCGCCGCCCGCACCCACCTCGAGCACGGCACCACCACCACGATCGCCTCCACCGTCACCGGGGAGATCGACGAGGTCTGCCGGCAGGCCGCGGTGCTCTCCGAGCTGGTCGAGGACGGGGTGCTGGCGGGCGTCCACTTCGAGGGGCCGTTCATCTCCCCCGGCCGCTGCGGGGCGCACCGCCCCGACCTGCTGCGCGACCCCGACCCGGCGCTGGTGCGCAAGCTGGTGGACGCCGCCCGCGGCACCGCGAGGATGGTCACCCTGGCGCCCGAGCTGCCCGGCGGCCTGGACTCGGTGCGGCTGCTGGCCGACCTCGGGGTGATCGCGGCGGTCGGCCACACCGACTCGGACTACGCCAAGACCCTGGAGGCGATCGAGGCGGGCGCCACCGTCGCCACCCACCTGTTCAACGCGATGCCGGGCATCCAGCACCGCGCCCCGGGCCCGATCGTGGCGCTGCTGGAGGACGAGCGGGTCACCGTCGAGCTGATCAACGACGGCACCCACCTGCACCCCTCGGTGCTCGACCTGGCCTACGGCACCGCGGGTGCCGAGCGGGTCGCGCTGATCACCGACGCGATGGGCGCGGCCGGCATGGGCGACGGCCTCTACCCGCTCGGCCCGCTGCAGGTGCGGGTGGAGCAGGGGGTGGCCCGGCTGGTCGAGGGCGGCTCGATCGCCGGCTCCACGCTGACCCTGGACATCGCCTTCCAGCGCGCCGTCACGGTCAACGGGCTGAGCCTGAGCGAGACCGTGCAGTCGATCTCCACCACCCCGGCCCGGCTGCTCGGCCTGGCCGACCGGGTCGGCTCACTGGCCGTCGGGCTGCAGGCCGACCTGGCGATCCTGGACTCCGCCGACCACCGGCTGGTGGGCGTGGTGCGGCGCGGCGAGTGGATCAGCGGCGCCGAGCGGTTCCCGAGCCGGAGCTGAGCGCCCCTCAGGTTCCGCCGGGACTCCCGGCCACCGGGGCGGACGAACGCACGGGGCCCGGTCCGCGTCTGCGGACCGGGCCCCGACGGGTGCTCCCGGGCGGCCCACCGCCCCGGCGGTGCCGCCTACCCGGCGTCAGCCCGCCGCGCTGCCACCGGCGGCGCCGGGCGACGGGTAGGAACCGGTCAGGTCCTTGCTGGTGATCGCGACCTGGTCCAGCAGCACCGGGCCGCCGCCCGGCACCGAGACCGTCACGGTGTTGCTGCCGGCCTGGAACTGCGGCCATATGTACGTGTAGGACCAGGCCTTGGTCGGATCGCCGTCGCCCCAGCTCTTGAACGTGGTCCCGCCCTGGTGGTCCTGGCCGTTGACCGCGACCGCGACGTGCACCGGGCTGCCGCTGGAGTTGTTGTAGTGCAGCCAGAGGCTGTACGTGCCGGCGGTGGCCACGTTCACCGTGAAGGTCGCCGAGGAGCCCTGCGGCATGGTCAGGTAGCTGCCGTCCGCGGAGATCGCGCCCTTGACCGAGGTGGCCGAGGTGGCGTTCTGCGGCTGCGCCGCGGAGGCGTCCAGGAAGGCCGGCGCCCCGGTGAAGCTGCCGGGCGAGGGCGAGCCGGACGGCGCGGACGACGCGCTGCTGCTGCCGCCGGCGGAGGCCGAGGGCGAGTGGCCGCCGGCACTGGTCGCCGGTGCCGGAGCCGGCGGGGCGGCGTTGTCCTTCTTGCCGTCGTTGCCGGAGAGCGCGATCCCGGAGCCGATCGCGATCGCCGCGACCACCGCGACCACGCCGATCACCGGGCCCTTGCCGCGCCCGCGCGGGGCCTCCTCGCCCGGCTGCGGGCGGGACCGCTCGGCGTACCGGGAGGGCTGCGGCAGCTGGGTGGTGGCCTCCGCCCCCGGGCCGTACGGGCCGCGCGGCTGCTGCGGGTAGGGCGGGCGGTAGCCGGGCCCCTGGTGCTGGGGCGGCGCGCCGTACTGGGCCCGGCCGACCTCCATCGGGCGGGTGTACGGGGTGCGCGGCACGCCGGGCGCGCGGCCGGGCGCACCCTCGCCGTCACCGCCCTCGGAGCGGTACAGGTACGCGAACGGATCGTCCTCGGCGGGCGGCTGCTCGGCGCCCTCGGGCCCCTGGGTGTTGTCGGCTGTCATCGCGTGTGGTCAACTCCCCGTGCCATGTCCGGACCCCGTTCCGGTGGCACCCTACCCGGCGGGCCCGCGGAGCGGGTAAGCCGCTCGCCGGGGCGGCGCCGCCCGAACGGCCCGCCGATGACCGCCCATCGGCCCCGCCGCGCCCCACCGACCGCGCGTGGCAGGCCGGTTGACCGCCGCCGGGGCGGCCGGGGAGCCTAGACCGCCCGGCGGTGCGAGCGTTCCCCGCGAGCCCCGCGCAGCGCTCCGCCGCGCGCCCGCTTCTCGTCGTACATCCGCTTGTCCGCGGTGTGCAGCACCTCTTCGATGCTCATCCCGCAGCCCGCCCAGCCGATGCCCATGCTGACCCCGACCCGGACCACCCGGCCGGCGACCCGCATCGGCGGCACCACCGCGGTGCGCAGCCGCAGCGCCAGGTCGGCGGCCTCCTCGCAGCCGATGCCGTCGGCCAGCACGACGAACTCGTCGCCGCCCAGCCGGGCCACCGTGTCGCCCTCCCGGACCGCCTGCTGCAACCGCCGGGCCACCTCGCGCAGCACCTCGTCGCCGGCGCTGTGCCCGAACCGGTCGTTGACCGACTTGAACCCGTCCAGGTCGCAGAAGAGCACCGCCAGGCCCTTGGGTGCCGCCGCGGCCGCCGCCGAGCGCGAGCGCCCGCGCCAGGGCTCCTGGGCGGCCGGCTCGCCCGGCACCACCGCGTGCACGTGCTCGACCGCGGGAGCGCCGTACCCGGCCACGTCCGGCACCCCGGACCGGTCGGAGTAGCCGTGCACCAGGGTGCCGCGCGGCGCGGCCCCCCAGAGGCCCTCCAGCGACCCGCCGGCGGGCTCCAGCACCTCCTGCCCCGTCCGCGGGCTGTGCGGCCCGTACAGGCCCAGCGGGCCGTGTCCGGCGGCCGCTCCCTCCAGCGCGCACGGCACGGCCTCGGCGGCCCCGTGCTCGGCGGCCCCGCCGGGGCCCTGGGGCAGCGGACAGAGCCGGCGGGCCAGCCGGGCCCGCAGCTCGGCCCCGTTCGGCAGCCCGGTGAGCGCGTCGTGGCTGGCCCGGTGGGCCAGCTGCAGCTCGTGGCGCTTGCGGTCCTCGATGTCCTCGACGTGGGTGAGCAGGAAGCTCGGGCCCTCGGCCGAGTCCGCGACGATCGAGTTGCGCAGGCAGACCCAGCGGTAGCCGCCGTCCCGGCGGGCCAGCCGCAGCTCGGCCCGGCCGCTCTCGGCGCTGGTCCGCTCCAGCAGGGTGCGGTCCTCCGGGTGCACCAGGTCCAGGAAGCTCTGCCGGCGCAGCGCGGCGCGCGGGCGGCCGAGCAGCCGGCAGAGCGCGTCGTTGACCCGGGTGAGCTGGCCGCGCGCGGCGCCGTGCAGCTCGGTGATCGCCATCCCGCTGGGGGCGTACTCGAAGGCGTGCCGGAAGCTCTCCTCGCTGGCCCGCAGCGCCTGCTGCTCCTTCTCCAGCCGGGCCAGCGCGCGCTGCATCTCCGCGCGTAGCCGGGCGTTCCCGATCGCTATCGAGGCCTGCAGGGAGAACATCTCCAGCGCCTCGCGGGTCCAGGCGCCGGGGCGCTTGCCGCTGCGCGGGCGGTCCACGCTCAGCACGCCGAGCAGCTCGCCCCCGGGGCTGTACATCGGGGCGAGCAGGCCGTCCTCGGGGTGCCAGTCGTTGGCGTAGACCGGCAGCGGGCCGTCGCCGGTCCACCGCGGGATGTCGGGGTTGACCGCCCAGCCGCGGTCGTGGGGCAGGAAGCGCAGGGTCCCCCAGTGGTCGCTGACCGCCAGCAGCCGGTCCCAGGACTCCCGGGAGCCGACCTGGCCGAGCAGCACCGCGGGGCCGCCGTAGTCCCGTTCCTCGTACTCCCAGACGGCGGCGACCACCAGGTCCCCGTCCGGCCGCACCAGGGAGAGTGCGGCAGCGTCGAAGCCGAGCCCGTGCACCGAACCCTCGACCACGGCCTGCAGGGTGCCCGCCAGGCTGCGGGCAGCATTGAGGTCCGCCACGACCCGGTGCAAGGTGCGGAGGGTCGCGAGGCGGACGTACGGCTCCGACTCGGCTTCCATGCGGGGGCTCCCCGGCTTCTTCGGATAGGTCTTGATGGTTATCGTCCGATTGCCAGAAGAACTGAATCACAGCGAGCACAGCAATCGGCACGCTCGGTCAGCAATAGGTCGTCACTTGTGACTCAAATCACACAACGCATAGACAGGCAAACCCGGTTCATCCCGGTCATGCCCGGACACCATGCAGCGATGGCCGGATTCCGGTTCGATCGGGTACGGCCAAGCCCCCGCACGGGCCGTCGGTGCGCCGGCAGAGGGTCTGGGGGCCTAGGACCACCGCCGGATGCCGCAGCCGCCGAGCGGGGACTACCGTGCGGTACGTGTCCATGTCGCCGCAGTCCAGCACTGCTCCCCTCGCCTCTCCGGACGAGTTCCGGGCCGCTCTGTCCCAGCTCGCCGCCGGCGTAGCCCTGGTGACCGTCCGCGATGCGGGCGAGGACGCCGGAATGACGGCGACCTCGTTCCTCTCCGTCTCGCTGGAGCCGCCGCTCGTGCTGATCTCGGTGCGCGAGGACTCCCGGATGGACGAACTGCTCTCCCGGGTCGACCGCTGGGCGGTCTCGCTGCTCGGCGAGCAGCACCGCACGATCGCCTCGCGGTTCGCGATGAAGGGACGGCTGAGCGACCGGCTGCTGTTCGCCGACACCCCGCACACGCCCGGCCCCGCCACCGGCGCGCCACTGGTCACCGGGGCACTGGCCACCGTGGAGTGCCACACCGAACAGCGGATAGCGGCCGGCGACCACACCCTGCTGATCGGCCGGGTGCTGGAGGCCCGGGTGCCGGCGCCGGACGGGCGCCCGCTGCTCTACTTCCGCGGCGGCTACCGCAAGCTGGGCTGACCGCCGGGCCCGCCGGGCGCCGGGGCCAGGGGCCAGTCGGGGCCAGGGGCTAGTCGGGGCGCAGCGGCCCGCGACCGCGCTTCAGCTCGGCGCGGTGCTTCTTGTTCGTCAGGCGGCGCTCCACCATGCCGCGGCTGGGCTTGGTGGCCCGCCGCGCCTTGGGCGGGGGCGCGGTCGCCTCACCGAGCAGCGCCGCCAGCCGGGCGGCCGCCACCTCCCGGTTGCGCCACTGCGAGCGGTGCTCGCTGGCCCGCACGACCAGTACCCGGCCGTCGACCAGGCGGGAGGCCAGGCGGGTCAGGGCGCGCTGCTTCCACACCTCGGGCAGCGCGGCCGAGGCGACCAGGTCGTAGCGCAGCTCGACCTGGGTGTCGGAGGTGTTGACGTGCTGGCCACCGGGGCCGCTGGAGCGGGAGAACCGCCACTGGAGCTCGGCCTCCGGAACCTCCACCGAGCCCCGCACGCGAATGGGCTCGGGCATGCGCCCATCATCCCCGTCCGGCCCCGCGCAGTCACCCCGTTTACCGAGGGTCCACCGCGGTCGGAACCGGGCGGAGCACGGTGGACCGGCGGCCGGATCCCGGCAGAATGTCCCTGTGATCGAGCTCGGCTACTCCCTCTCCGTGCGGTTCCCCGACCCTCCGCAGACCGACTACCGCACCGCCTCGGTGCAGGCGCTGCGCCACGACCTGTTCTGCGGCGACGTCTACCTCGCCGAGGACGAGCAGGAGTTGTCCACAGCCTGGGGATGGGTCCCGGTGCTGGACTTCGCCTGGGCGCTGTGCGACATCGTCGAGCGGCTGGACGCCGACCCGCGGGGCAGCCGCTCGGCCGCACTGCAGCGGGCCGACCTGGACTTCACCCAGTCCACCGAACTGCTCCGGTTCGCCCGGCGGTTCGGCCTGGTGGAGGTGTCGGCGACCTGGCTGGACGAGGAGCCGCTGGTGCTGCGGCACGCGGAGCTGCGGCGCGAGGCGCGCGACTTCCTGCAGGACGTGCTGGCCGATCTGACCGATCTGCACCCGGAACTGGCCGACAACCCGAACATCTGGACCGTTCAGGCCCGCTTCCCGCGGATCTGACCGTCGGCGCCGCCCGGCTCCGGAACGGGTCGAGCCCGGCTCGAATCCGAGCCGGGCTCATGTTCTGCGGGCTCCGGGGCTCCGGGCTGTCCGGGCTCCGGGCCGCCGGGCAGGTCAGCCGCGGTCGCGGGTGGCCCGCCGCAGCTCGGCGAGGTCCAGCAGCTCGGTGTCGTCCTCCGGCGTGAGGTCGACCACCTCGGGCCGGTCCCGCTCGGCGGCCACCTCGTCGCCCAGCACGTCCGCCAGGTCCTCGTGCGGCTCGTGCGCCGCCCGCTCCGGGCGGCCCACCGTGACCGGCGCCGCGGACGGTGCGGACCGCTCCACCTGCG
>NZ_JBNQTI010000276.1:0-6974 GCF_050325825.1 Kitasatospora sp. LaBMicrA B282 | reverse complement strand
GACCGGTGGCGTGCCGCGCGGCCGTCAGCGGGACGGCGCCCAGCGCGCCGGCGGACAGGCCGCGCAGCCGCGGGGCGAGCAGGCCGAGCACCACACCGGTGACCGGGTCGAGGACCGGCAGGCCGGGCGCGGGCTCGACCCCCGGCGGCAGGTCGAGCAGCAGCACGCCGGAGAGCAGCAGCGCCGGGGCCGGGCCGCCGGTGAGGGCCGTCCCGGTGCCGAGCAGGGTGCCGGGCCGTGCGCCGGGCAGCAGCACCGCGCAGCCGGGCCGGGGCGCCGCCTCGGCCACCGGGAGCGGGCGGGCCGCCGCCGGTTCGGTCGGTGTCAGCCAGGCCAGCCCGAGTTCGGGGCACCGGGTGAGCGCGTCCGGCTCCACCGGGTGCGCGCGGCCGGAGGCGGTGCGCACCCGCAGCCGCTCACCGCGCTCGGCGGCTTCGGCCACCACCTCGTCCGCGGTGAGCACGGTGCCGAGCGAGTCCGCCCAGAAGCCGTGGCCGAGCGTGCGGCCCCCGCTCGTACTGATCCCGACCAGCGCCTCGCGCACCCGGGCCGGGCCGCTGCCCTCCAGGTCACCAGCCATCCGTGCTGCCCTCCCCGGCGGCCCCGGTGGGCACCTGTCGGGCCCGTCACCGCTGCCGTGCTCGCCGGCGAGGAGCCTGCCCGCGTGGCGACCGGAGCGACCCCGGCCGCCCCGTTCACCACGCCCTTTCACTCCGCACGCTCGCCCGTCCGGGTGAGGCCGGCGGCCAGGAGTGACCCGCCGCCGGGCCGGTCCGGCGGATCTTGCCGGATCAGCGCGCGGCTCGGCCGGCCTCCGGCCTTCGGCCGGGAGCGCCCCATCACCCAGCCTGGCGGCTGGGTGATGGGGGCCGGCCGGGGCGGCTGCCCTGCGTCGCGCGCCCCGCAAGACCCGCCGGACCGCCCCCTACCCCACGAACACCGCGACCGGCTTGGCCTGGCCGCCCTTCTCCTCGACCAGCGCCAGGAACTGCTCGCCCGGCCCGAAGACCGCGATCGGGCCCTCGACGCCCAGGCCGGGGGCGGGCAGCCGGGCCCCGGTGGCGAGCCGCTTCGCCTCCTGCCCGCCGATGTCCCAGCGCGGGAACGCCGCGGCCGCCGCCTCGCCGATCGGCAGCACGGTGAGCTGCTCCTCCAGCTGCTCCAGGGTGTGCGCCGACTCCACCGGGTACGGGCCGACCTTGGTGCGCCGCAGCGCGGTCAGGTGGCCGCCGACGCCCAGCGCGGCGCCCAGGTCGCGGGCCAGCGCGCGGATGTAGGTGCCCGAGGAGCACTCCACCGTGACGTCCAGGTCGAGCACCGCCGTGCCGTCCTCGGCGACCGCCGGGCGCAGCTCGTGCACGGTGAAGGAGTGCACCGTGGTCGGCCGGGCCGGCAGCTCGAAGTCCTCGCCCTCGCGGACCCGGTGGTAGGAGCGCTTCCCGTCGATCTTGATCGCGCTGACCTTGGACGGGACCTGCATGATCTCGCCGGTCAGCACCGCGATCTGCTCGTCGATCGCCGCCCGCGGCACCCCGTCGGCCGGCGTCGAGGCGGTGACCTCGCCCTCCCGGTCGTCGGTGATGGTGGTCTGGCCGAGTCGGATGGTCGCCTCGTAGGTCTTGGCAGTGAGCATCAGGTGGCCGAGCAGCCGGGTGGCCCGCTCGACCCCGATCACCAGCACCCCGGTGGCCATCGGGTCCAGGGTCCCGGCGTGGCCGACCTTGCGGGTGCCGGCCAGCCGGCGCAGCCGGGCGACCACGCCGTGCGAGGTGATGCCCTCGGGCTTGTCCACGATGACCAGTCCGTCGGGGCCAGTGCCTGTGCGCTTCATGATCTCTTTCTCTGCGGATGGTGCCCACCCGGGCGAATGCTGCCGGGCGGCCGATGCCGAGCGGGGTTGCGGCGCCCGCGGGTCGGGCGGGCACCGGTCGAGCGGCCCGCGCCGGCTGCCGACAGCCGTGCGGGGCAACGAAGTTCGGAGGGCCAGAGCAACGACGTTCGGAGGGTCAGTGCAACGACGTTCGGAGGGTCGGGGCAACGACGTCCGGAGGGTCAGCCGTGCGCGGCCAGCGCGCTGCGGAACCGGGCCACGGTGCTCGGCACGTCGCCGCGCAGCGTGAAGCCGGCCTGCAACGCGTGCCCGCCGCCGCCCAGTTCGACGCAGACCGCGGCCACGTCCACCGCGCCCTTGGCCCGGCAGGAGCCGCGCAGCGTGCCGTCCGGGTCCTGTTTGAGCACCAGCGCCACCTCGGCCTCGGCCGGCTTGCGCAGCACGTCGATCAGGCCCTCGATCTCCTCCACGGTGACGCTGAACAGCGCCAGGTCCTGGTAGGGCACCCAGGTCCACACCAGGCCGCGCCCGCCGGCCGCGGCCGGTTCGTAGACCGCCCGGTCCAGCGCGGCGGCCAGCACCTTGAGGTACCCGAAGGAGCAGTCGTCCCAGAGCCGGCGGGAGATCAGGTCCTGCCGGATCCCGGTGGCCAGCAGCCGGCCGGCCAGCTCGTGGGTGGCCGGCGTGGTGCCGGCGTACTTGAAGGACCCGGTGTCGGTGGCCACCCCGGTGTACAGGCAGGTGGCGATCGCCTGGTCCAGCGGGACGCCGAGCCGCCGCAGCAGCTCGTCCACCAGCACGGCGGTGGCCGGGGCGCTCGGGTCGATGATCCGGTGGGTGCCGAAGCCGGGGTTGGAGGCGTGGTGGTCCAGCACCACCAGGCAGCGCGCGGCGAAGGCCTTGTCGCGCAGCAGTCCCAGCCGGGCCTCGGAGGCGACGTCGAAGCAGAGCACCAGTTCGGGCCGCTGCGGCACCTCGGCGGCCGGCACGATCAGCTCCTGGCCCGGCAGGAAGGCCAGCGAGTCCGGGATGACCTGCGGGTCGTCCCCGAAGGAGACCCGCACCCGGTGCCCGAGCGAGCGCAGCGCCAGGCCGGTGGCCAGGGCCGAGCCGAGGGCGTCGCCGTCGGGGGTGATGTGGCAGATCAGGTCGATCTCGCCGGCCGACCCGAGTTCGGCCAGCACCTGCTCCCAGACCGCGGTGAAGCCGCAGCCGTCGCCGTCCCGACCACCGGCGGCCGCACCGCCGCAGGAGCGCGGGGCACCCAGCGGTGCCTCGGCGCGCGGGCCCGGAAGCACCGCGAGGGCGTCCGCCACCGAGGTGGTGGCGGACGCCCTCGCCGAACCGGCCGCCGCCGGCTCAGTGGCCATGACTACTCGTCCTCGTCCGCGGCGTCGCGGTCGGCGGCCGGCACCTTGTACGGGTCGGCCTCGCCGGCGTACTGCGCCCCGGCCGCCGCGGTGCGCACCGCCGCGTCCGAGACCCGGACCTGGTCCAGCAGGTGGTCGATGGTCCGCGCGGTGTCCGGCAGCGCGTCCGCGACGAAGGTCAGCGACGGGGTGAAGCGCACCCCGGTCTGCTTGCCGACCTCGGAGCGGAGCACCCCCTTGGCGCTCTCCAGCGCGGCGGCCGTGGCCTCCCGCTCGGCGTCGTCACCGAAGACCGTGTAGAACACGGTGGCCTCCCGCAGGTCGCCGGTGACGCGGGTGTCGGTGATGGTCACGAAGCCCAGCCGGGGGTCCTTGATCCGCCGCTCCAGGGTCTGGGCGACGACCACCTGGATTCGGTCGGCGAGCTTGCGCGCCCTTGCGGTGTCGGTCACGTTGCCTCCTCGTGCAGTGGGCACGGTACGCCGGGCGCCGCAGCGCCCCTCGGGGCCCACGCCCCAACGTACCGGCCGGCGCCCAACCTTGTGAGCGCTCTCGGTCCTCGTCGGTGTGACGGTGGCGACAGCCCGTTCCCGGGGGGCCACCCGCACGTTCCGATCTCAATCATCCTCGTCGCCGTAGTACCGCCGCCGGGCGGAGAGCAGCTGCACCTCGGGGCGGCCGGCGACCAGCCGCTCGCAGCTGTCCAGGATCTCGGTGACGAAGCGGTGTTCGCCGGAGACCACCGCCAGGCCGATCTCGGCCCGCCGGTGCAGATCCTGGTTCCCGACTTCCGCTGCGCAGACGCTGTACTTGCGCTGCAGTTCGGCCACGATGGGCCGCACGATCGAACGCTTCTCCTTGAGCGAGTGGACGTCGCCCAGCAGCAGGTCGAAAGTGAGTGTTCCCACGAACATGTGTGACAGGTCTCGCCGACCTGAGGGCCTCGTAGGGCGCCCCGAACGGGGCTGATGCGCAGGACCCTACACAGCCAGACCGGGGCCGGTCGACGGGAAATTCCCGCTGACCGGCCCCGGAGGGGGACAACCTTACGAGCGCGGCTTCTCGCGCATCTCGAAGGTCTCGATGACGTCGTCCACCTTGATGTCGTTGAACGACCCCAGGGTGACACCGGCCTCGAAGCCCTCGCGGACCTCGGTCGCGTCGTCCTTGAAGCGGCGCAGGCCCTCGATGGAGAGGTTCTCCGCCACGACCTTGCCGTCGCGGATGAGGCGGGCCTTGGCGTTGCGGCGCAGCAGGCCCTCGCGGACCAGGACACCGGCGATGTTGCCGAACTTGGAGCTGCGGAAGACCTCGCGGATCTCCGCGGAGCCGAGGCGCACCTCCTCGTACTCCGGCTTGAGCAGGCCCTTGAGCGCCGCCTCGATCTCCTCGATCGCCTGGTAGATGACCGAGTAGTACCGGACGTCGACGCCCTCGCGCTCGGCCGCGGTGCGCGCACGACCCTCGGCGCGCACGTTGAAGCCGATGATGATGGCGTCCGAGCCCATCGCCAGGTCCACGTCGGACTCGGTGATGGCACCCACACCGCGGTGCAGGATGCGCAGCTCGACCTCTTCGCCGACGTCCAGCTTGACCAGGGCGTCTTCCAGGGCCTCGACGGAACCGGAGACGTCACCCTTGATGATCAGGTTCAGCTGCTGGATGCCGCCGGCCGCGATCGCCTGGTCCAGGTTCTCCAGCGAGATCCGCATCGGACGCTTGGCGAACATGGCGTTGCGGTCACGGGCCGAACGCTTCTCGGCGATCTGGCGCGCGGTGCGGTCGTCGTCGACGACGATGAAGCTGTCGCCGGCGCGCGGCACCGAGGTCAGACCGAGCAGCAGGACCGGACGGGACGGGCCCGCCTCGTCGACGTTCTTGCCGTTCTCGTCGAGCATCGCACGGACGCGGCCGTGCGCGTCGCCGACCGCGAGCGAGTCGCCGACCCGCAGCGTTCCGCGCTGGACCAGGACGGTCGCCATGGCGCCGCGGCCCTTGTCCAGGTGCGCCTCGATGGCGATACCCTGCGCGTCCTGCTCGGGGTTGGCCCGCAGGTCCAGCGAGGCGTCCGCGGTCAGGACCACGGCCTCCAGCAGCTGGTCGATGTGCAGGCCCTGGCGGGCGGAGATGTCGACGAACATGGTGTCGCCGCCGTACTCCTCGGCCACCAGACCGAACTCGGTCAGCTGACCGCGGACCTTGACCGGGTCCGCACCCTCGACGTCGATCTTGTTGACCGCGACCACGATCGGGACGCCGGCGGCCTTGGCGTGGTTGAGCGCCTCGACCGTCTGCGGCATGACGCCGTCGTTCGCCGCGACCACCAGGATCGCGATGTCGGTGGACTTGGCACCACGGGCACGCATGGCCGAGAAGGCCTCGTGACCGGGGGTGTCCAGGAAGGTGATCTTGCGCTCCTCCCCGTTCACCTCCGCCGCCACCTGGTAGGCACCGATGTGCTGGGTGATGCCACCGGCCTCGCCGGCCACCACGTTGGACTTGCGGATCGCGTCCAGCAGGCGGGTCTTACCGTGGTCGACGTGACCCATGACGGTCACCACCGGCGGACGCGGCAGCAGCTCGCTGTCCTCGCCCTCGTCGGCACCGAAGTCGATGTCGAACGACTCCAGCAGCTCGCGGTCCTCGTCGTCACGGCTGACGATCTCCAGCACGAAGCCCATCTCCTGGGCCAGCATCTGGAGCGTGTCGTCCGAGACCGACTGGGTCGCGGTGACCATCTCGCCGAGGTTGAACATCACCGAGACGAGCGCGGCCGGGTTGGCGTTGATCTTCTCCGCGAAGTCCATCAGCGAGGCACCACGCGACAGGCGGACGGTCTGCCCGTTGCCGCGCGGCAGCATCACGCCGCCGACGGACGGGGCCTGCATGGCCTCGTACTCCTGGCGCTTCGCCCGCTTCGACTTGCGACCACGGGCCGGACGGCCACCGGGGCCACGGCCGAACGCACCCTGCGTGCCACCACGGGCACCCGGACCACCGGGACGGCCGCCGAAGCCACCGGGACGGGCACCGCCGCCACCGAAGCCACCGCCGCCACCGGCGCCGCCGCCACCACCCGGACGGGGGCCGCCGAAGCCGCCACCGGCCGGACGCGAGCCCGGACCGGCCGGACGGCCGGCGAAGCCGGGACGGGCGCCACCGGCACCCGGACCACCCGGACGGCCACCGGGGCCACCCGGACCACGGCCACCGGGGCCGGGACGCGGACCGGCACCCGGGCCGGGCCGCTGCGGCATCATGCCGGGGTTGGGACGGGGCATGCCGGACGGGCTCGGCGCACCACCGGGACGCGGCGCGGCCGGACGGGGCATGCCGTCGGGACGCGGACGGTCGCCACCGGGAGCACCGGGACGGCGGTCGCCGGGGGCGCCGGCGGGACGCGGACGGTCGCCACCGGGACGCGGACCGGCACCCGGGGCACCGCCCGGACGCGGACGGTCGCCACCAGGACGCTGCCCGGCACCCGGAGCACCGCCCGGACGCGGACGGTCACCGGCCGGGGCACCGCCCGGACGCGGACGGTCGCCACCGGGCGCACCCTGACGGCGGTCGCCGGGGCGGGCCATGCCGGTGGCGCTGCCGGAGGTGAAGGGGTTGTTGCCCGGACGCGGACCGGCCGGACGCGGGCCCGGACGGGCACCGCCCGCGGCGGGGCCGCTGGGACGCGCAGCCGGCGAGGCCGGACGCGCGGGGGCCTCACCGGCGGGCGCCGGGGAGGAGAACTCGGCCGCCGGAGCAGCCGGGGCGGCGGG
>NZ_JBNQTI010000275.1:0-7309 GCF_050325825.1 Kitasatospora sp. LaBMicrA B282 | reverse complement strand
CGCCAGCCGCCAGCCGCGCAGCGCGGCGGCCGCCCGGACCAGCGCCCGGGCCCGCTCGGTGACCTCGGCGTCGGTGCCGGCGCGGGGCAGGCTGGCCGGGTCTATCGAGCGGATCAGCCGGGTCCCATGCGGAGCCCGCCGGGCCGTACGCGGAGCTCGCCGGGCGGTACGAGGAGCTGCGCGAGGCGTACATGCGCCGCCGGCTCCGCGCCGCCCGGCGGGCCGGCCACCGCCGGATCGCCGTGGTCTGCGGCGCCTGGCACGTACCGGCGCTCGCCGCGCCCCGCCCGGCGAGCGCCGACAACGCGCTGCTCGCCCGGCTCCCGCGAAGACTGAAGACCGAGATCACCTGGGTGCCCTGGACCCATCGCCGACTGGCCCAGTGGACCGGCTACGGCGCCGGCATCGAGTCACCCGGCTGGTACCAGCACCTGTTCGACCGGCAGGCCGGCGTCGCCCTCGCGGGCGGCACCGGCCTGCCGCGTTTCCTGGCCCGGGCCGCCGGGCTGCTGCGCGCCGCGGACCACCCGGCGTCCGCAGCCCAGGTGATCGAGGCGGTCCGGCTCGCCGAGGCGCTGGCCGCGGTGCGCGGTCGCCCGGCCCCCGGACTGGCCGAGGCGCTGGACGCGGTCCAGGCGGTGCTCTGCGACGGGTCCGAGGCGGCGCTCGCCCTGGTGCGCGAGCAACTGGTGGTCGGGGACGCGCTCGGCCGGGTGCCGGCCGGCGCCCCGGCGGTGCCGCTGCAGCGCGACCTCACCCGGCTGCAGCGCACCCTGCGGCTCAGGCCGGAGCCGGCCGACCGCGAGCTGGGCCTGGACCTGCGCGGCGAACTGGACGCCGCCCGCTCGCTGCTGCTGCACCGGCTGCGGGTGCTCGGCATCGACTGGGGGACCGAGCAGGCGGGCCCGGTCGCCGCCACCGGCACCTTCCGGGAGAGCTGGCGGCTGCGCTGGGACCCGGAGTTCGCGGTCCGGGTGGTCGAGGCCGCCGCCTGGGGGACCACCGTCGAGCAGGCGGCGACCGCCAAGCTGGCGGACCGCGCCGCCGGCACCCGCCGACTGGCTGAGCTGACCCGGCTGGCCGAACAGTGCCTGGTGGCCGGGCTCCCCGGCGCGCTGCCCACGGTGATGCGCGAACTGGCCGACCGGGCCGCCCTGGACACGGACGCGGCCGCGCTGGCCGACGCCCTGCCCGCACTGGTCCGGGCGCTGCGCTACGGGGACGTCCGCGGCACCGACGGCAACGCACTGGCCGAGGTGGCGCACGGCCTGGCCGCCCGCCTCTGCGCCGGCCTGCCGGCCGCCTGCACCGGCCTGGACCAGGACGGCGCCACCGCGATGCGCGCCCGGCTGGACGCGGTGCACGGCGCCATCGCCCTCCTCGACCGCCGCCGTACCGGGGGAGGAGGAGCGGGCGGGGATACGGCGGGTGCGGGGAGCGGGCCTGACTCGGGGAGCCCGGCGGGCGTGGGAAGTGGTTCTGCCGGGATCCCCGGTACCCCTGGGGTTCCCGGCACCACCGGCATCTCCGGGACCCCCGGCGCCCACCCGTCCCACTCCGGGCCCACCCTGCTCGCCGAGCGTTGGGCCGCCACTCTGGCCGCGCTCGCCCGGCGTGAGCCGGGCGGCGGGCGCGGTCGGGGCGGCATGACCGCCGTGCCGGGGCTGCTGCGCGGCCGGGCGGTCCGCCTGCTGCTGGACGACGGTCGGCTCGACGCGGCCGAGGCGGCCCGCCGGTTGCGCCTGGCGCTGGGCACCGCGGGGCCGGCTGCCGACACGGCCGGGTGGATCGAGGGCTTCCTCTCCGGCGGTGGTGCCCTGCTGCTGCACGACCCGCAGTTGCTCGCGCTGCTCGACGGCTGGCTGACCGAGGTGCCCGAGGACGCCTTCACCGCCGTGCTGCCGCTGCTCCGCCGCACCTTCGCCGCGCTGGAGGCGGGCGTGCGGCAGACCGTCGGCTCCCGGGTGGCCGCCGGTCGCCCGCTAACCGCGGTCGCCCGACCCACCCCCGGCGCCCGGTACGACCGGGAGCGGGCCGACGCCGCGCTGCCCACCGTGCTGCGCCTGCTCGGCTGCTCCGCTGCCCCGCCGCCCGCCCACCCGGGCCACCGCAGCGCCGCCTGAAGCCGGCCCGCAGTACCCGCACCTCGGCCCCGCCTGCACCACGCCAGCCCCCGCCCCCGCCCGCCTCCGGAGCGCCCGCTGATGACCGATCACCCGACCACCCCTCACCTCCCCGCTCCCGCCCCTCACCTCCCCACCCCCGCCCCCGCCGACCGGGATCGGCTGCGGCGCTGGCGGCTGGTGCTCGGCGGCGAGGCCGACGGCACCGGGTACCTGCCGACCGGCCGGGACGCGGGCATCGACCGCGCGCTGGCCGCCCTCTACCGCGGCGCGCCCGAGCGCCCGGCCCCCGCGCCCGCCCGCGGGGCGGGTCGGGCGGCCGGCCTGGGGGCCAGCGCCCCGCAGCTGGCCCGCTGGTTGGGCGACATCCGCAGCTACTTCCCGACCCCCGTGGTCCAGCTGCTGCAGCAGGACGCGATCACCCGGCTGGGCCTGGAGCGGCTGCTGCTGGAGCCGGAGCTGCTGGCGGCGGTCGAGCCGGACGTGCACCTGGTGGCCACGCTGCTCGCGCTGCGCCACGCGCTGCCCGAGACCACCCGGCACACCGCCCGGCTGGTGGTCCGGCAGGTGGTCGCCGACCTGGAGCGCCGGTTGGCCGACCGGACCCGGGCGGTGCTGACCGGTGCGCTGGACCGCAGCGCCCGGGCCGCCCGGCCGCGCCGGCAGGACATCGACTGGGACCGCACGGTGCGGGCGAACCTGCGCAGCTACCGGCCGGAGCAGCGCACCGTGCTCCCCGAGCGGCTGGTCGGCTTCGCCCGGACCCGGCGGGCGGCGGCCAAGGAGGTGATCCTCTGCGTCGACCAGTCCGGGTCGATGGCCGCCTCGGTGGTGTACGCGGCGGTGCTGGGCGCGGCGCTGGCCTCGATCCGGACGCTGGCCACCCGGCTGGTGCTGTTCGACACCGCGGTGGTCGACCTGACGGAGCAACTCGCGGACCCGGTGGACGTGCTGTTCGCCGCTCAGCTCGGCGGCGGCACCGACATCGACCGTGCGCTCGCCTACTGCGCCTCCCGGATCACCCGTCCGGCGGACACCGTGGTCGTCCTGATCAGTGATCTCTACGAGGGCGGACCCCGGGGCGGGATGCTGCGCCGGGCGGCCGCGCTGACCGCCGCCGGGGTCCGGGTCGTGGTGCTGCTTGCGCTCGGTGACGACGGCGCCCCGGCCCACGACCGGGAGCACGCCGCGGCCCTGTCCGCGCTGGGCTGTCCGGTCCTGGCCTGCACCCCGGACGCGTTCCCGGAGCTGATGGCGGCGGCCCTGGCGAACCGGCCGCTGCCGTTGCCGGACCGCGGCGGGGACAGCGGGTGAACGGTGGGCGCGCGGAGCCGGGGACGCACCCGTTGTGACGGTTCTCACCCAAGCCGGGCCGCCGTGCGGCGGATGGGGCCCGTCCTGCGGGGATACCCTGCCAGACGGACGTGACGCGCGTGTTGATTGACGTGTGCGCCCGAGACCGCGTGGGCCGCAAGGCCGCAACTCTGCGTACCCGCACGGCCCCGACGACCCGCAGCGAAGATCCTGCCGTGGCACGCTCGTAGAGACACAATCCGCGACCACGAACAAGGACGAACACACGTGGACCTGTTCGAGTACCAGGCGAGGGACCTCTTCGCCAAGCACGGCGTGCCCGTGCTCGATGGCGAGGTCATCGAGACCGCCGAGGACGCGCGCGCGATCGCCGAGCGCTTCGGTGGACGTGCCGTCGTCAAGGCTCAGGTGAAGGTCGGAGGCCGTGGCAAGGCCGGTGGCGTCAAGCTCGCCGCCGACCCCGCCGACGCCGTCGCCAAGGCCGACGCGATCCTCGGTATGGACATCAAGGGCCACACCGTTCACAAGGTGATGCTGGCCCAGACCGCGGACATCAAGGAGGAGTACTACGTCTCCTTCCTGCTGGACCGCACCAACCGCACCTTCCTGGCCATGGCCAGCAAGGAGGGCGGCGTGGAGATCGAGGTCGTCGCCGAGGAGAACCCCGAGGCGCTGGCCAAGGTCGCCGTCGACGCGAACGAGGGCTGCACCGAGGCCAAGGCCCGCGAGATCGTCGCGGCCGCCAAGTTCCCGGCCGAGATCGCCGACCAGGTCGTCGAGGTCCTGCAGAAGCTGTGGGTCGTCTTCATCAAGGAAGACGCCCTGCTGGTCGAGGTCAACCCGCTGGTCAAGACCGGTGACGGCAAGATCATCGCGCTCGACGGCAAGGTCTCGCTGGACGAGAACGCCGACTTCCGCCAGGCGGAGCACGAGGCGCTGGTCGACCACGCGGCGGCCAACCCGCTGGAGGCGGCTGCCAAGGCCAAGAACCTCAACTACGTCAAGCTCGACGGTGAGGTCGGCATCATCGGCAACGGCGCGGGTCTCGTCATGAGCACCCTGGACGTCGTCGCCTACGCCGGTGAGAAGCACGGTGGCGTCAAGCCCGCCAACTTCCTCGACATCGGTGGCGGCGCCTCCGCCGAGGTGATGGCGAACGGCCTGGAGATCATCCTGGGCGACACCGACGTCAAGTCGGTCTTCGTGAACGTCTTCGGCGGCATCACCGCGTGCGACGCGGTCGCCAACGGCATCGTCCAGGCCCTGGCCCTGCTGGAGGGCAAGGGCGAGGCGGTCACCAAGCCGCTGGTCGTCCGCCTGGACGGCAACAACGCCGAGCTGGGTCGCAAGATCCTGACCGACGCCAACCACCCGCTGGTCGAGCAGGTGGACACCATGGACGGTGCGGCCGACCGTGCCGCCGAGCTGGCCAACAAGTAAGGAAGGGACTGAACAACAATGGCTATCTTCCTTACCGAGGACAGCAAGGTCATCGTCCAGGGCATGACCGGCTCCGAGGGCATGAAGCACACCCGCCGCATGCTCGCCTCCGGCACCAAGATCGTCGGCGGCGTGAACCCGCGCAAGGCCGGCACCACGGTTGACGTCGACGGCACCGAGGTGCCCGTCTTCGGCACCGTCGCCGAGGCCATGGAGAAGACCGGCGCCGACGTCAGCGTCATCTTCGTGCCGCCGGCGTTCACCAAGAGCGCCGTGGTCGAGGCGATCGACGCCGAGATCCCGCTCGCGGTCGTCATCACCGAGGGCGTCCCGGTGCACGACAGCGCCTCGTTCTGGGCCTACGCCGGCGAGAAGGGCAACAAGACCCAGATCATCGGCCCGAACTGCCCCGGCCTGATCTCCCCCGGGAAGTCCAACGCGGGCATCATCCCGGCCGACATCACCAAGGCCGGCAAGATCGGTCTGGTGTCGAAGTCCGGCACCCTGACCTACCAGCTGATGTACGAGCTGCGCGACATCGGCTTCTCCTCGGCCGTCGGCATCGGTGGCGACCCGGTCATCGGCACCACCCACATCGACGCGCTGCGCGCGTTCGAGGCCGACCCGGAGACCGAGATCATCGTGATGATCGGTGAGATCGGTGGCGACGCCGAGGAGCGCGCCGCGGACTTCATCAAGGCGAACGTGACCAAGCCGGTCGTCGGCTACGTCGCGGGCTTCACCGCCCCCGAGGGCAAGACCATGGGCCACGCCGGCGCCATCGTCTCGGGCTCCTCGGGCACCGCCCAGGCGAAGAAGGAGGCCCTGGAGGCCGCCGGTGTCAAGGTCGGCAAGACGCCGTCCGAGACCGCTCGCCTGGCCCGTGAGCTGATCAAGGGCTGACCCTCGGTCACCAGCTCCACCCGCGCCCCGGACCGGATCCCCGGTCCGGGGCGCGGTGCGTTCTGCGGGCCGGGCGGACCGAGTAGGCCGGGCGGGACGGGCTGGCCGAGTGGGCCGGCTGGCCCGAGCGGGCCGAGCGGGCCGGACGGGCCGAACGGGTCCCGCGGTGCGGGGCCGGGCCGCCCGGGTGCCGGCGGGGGCGACTGCGGCGGGGCGCTGTGGGCGGCCGGGTGCGGCGTCCTGGGCAGTGCGCCGCCGGGGTGGCACCAGAAGCTGTGCAGGCCGGGGGAGCCGGTGGCGGTGGCCGGGCCGGCGCTGCCGCTGGCCGCGGTGCTGCAGAGCGGGGGAACGGCCGGGTCGGAGTGGAAGAGGCTGGACGGGCCGTGGCCGTCCAGGGTGCTGGTGATCGCACCCGTGGTGGCGAGCACCAGCAGCCCGGCCGCCGCGGGCAGCGCGACCGCCTGCCAGCGGGCGGCGGCCCGGCGCTGCCAGGTGGTCTGCGGCGGCGGCCCGGCCACCGGGCAGCCGCGCTGGGCCGTCCGGTAGAGCAGGCCGCCGAGCCGTTCGGCGAAGCCGGGGGCCAGCGGGTCCGGGCCGAGCAGCGCGGGCAGCGCGCGGGCCAGCTCCAGGTGGGCGGCGTGCAGCCGGCGGGCGACGGCGGTGGTGCTGGCCTCGGCCTCGACGGCGATCGCCTCGGGCGGCAGGCCGAGGGCGTCGTGCAGCACCACGACCAGCCGGCGCGCCCGGCTCAGCCGGTGCAGCGCGGCGAGCAGCGCGCGGTCGGCCTCGGGGAGCCGGGCGGGGAGCCGCGTGGCCCGCCCGGGGGCGGCGGTCGCCGGGCGGCCGTGTTGCGGGGGCCAGGGGGAGAGCGCGGTCTGGAAGGCGCGGGTGCGCAGCCAGTGCGCGGGGTCGGGGTCGGCGGCCGGCTCGGGCCAGCGGTTCCAGGCGGAGTTCAGGGCCCGCCGGGTGGCGCGCTCGGCGGCGCGGCGGTGGCCGGCGGTGAGCAGGAAGGTCTGCTGGAGGAGCTCGACGTACGATCGTTCGTATAACTTCTCGTAGTCCGTCAGGGCGGGGGCGGGCGCCGCGAGCGGCGACTGAATCTGACGCATGATCAGATGATCGGGGACACGGCGACGGCGCGCTCCTGCACGGGGCAGGACGAGTGACGGGCGCACCATGAGCCCATGACGCACCCGCTGATCGGCCGCCCGCTGCCGCACGGGATCGGCGCACTCGCCGCCGGCCCGGCCCGGGCGGGTGCCCTGGCGGCGCTGCTCGGCCTCGCCGCGGTCGGCGCCCCGGTGCTGCTGCTCTGGGTGCTCACCGCCGCGCCGCAGGACAGCGCCGCCGACGCGGCCCGGCTGGCCGGTGCCCTCTGGCTGCTCGGCCACGGCGGCCCGCTGAGCCGGGGTGCCGCCGCCGCCCCGCTCGCCCTCACCCCGCTGCTGCTCACCCTCTGCTCGGTGCTGCTGCTGCGGCGCGCCGCGGCCAGGGCGGCGGCGCAGCCGGCGGCCCGGCCCGCCGCGGTG
>NZ_JBNQTI010000274.1:0-7462 GCF_050325825.1 Kitasatospora sp. LaBMicrA B282 | reverse complement strand
GTGCCAGTGACCCGCCTGCCGACGGCAGGCGGGTCACTGGCACGCGGCCAGGGGCCGGTTGTTTGTCAGGGGGGTGCAGTGCAGCCGGGGGAAGGCGCAGCGGGGCAGGACGCGGGCAGCACGCGGGCAGGCCGCGGGGCCGGGGCGGTCGTGCCGCCCCGGCCGCCGGCGGGGGTTCACTCCTTACCGCGTGCCGATCAGTAGCGCGGCTTGCGGCTCAGGGCGACGCCACCGAACAGGAACAGCACGCCGAGCACGCCGGCGACGATGGCCGAGGTGGAGTCGGCCGGCTTCTGGCTGGCGTCCATGACGGCGGTGACCAGGCCGGCCACCGCACTGATGTAGCAGAAGATCGTGATGAAGATCTTCAGGTTCGGGTTCACGAGCGTGCCTTTCTCTTTCAGCGGGGAGGGGTGTTCCGCAGGTGGCCGGGGTGGCCCTCCTGCGAACCGCGAGTCGCGGGTGCGGTCGCGGCGGCGGTGAGGCCGAGCATCATGACCCAGGCATCGGGGTCGGACCGGAAGCGGTTCCAGCGGTCCGCGGCGAGCGCGAGTTCGGCCAGGGTGAGGACGCCGGAGGCCACCAGCGGCTCCAGGCGCTGCGGGCCCAGTTGCGGGGCGAAGGCGTCGGTGGGGTGGTCGTCGTTGGTGGTGGCGAAGGGGCGCAGCACCACGTCGGTGAAGCCGGCCGCGCGCAGCAGCCGGGGCAGCCGGCGGCCGATCGTGCGGTCGCCGCCGGCGGTGCGCTGGGCGGCGGCCAGTTTGGCGTGCACGCCGGCCAGTTCGGGGTAGGCGGGGTCGGCCGCGCCCCAGGCGGCGGAGTCGACCTCGGTGCAGGCGACGGTGCCGCCCGGGCGCAGCACCCGGAGCACCTCGGCCAGGACCGCGGCCGGGTCGGGGACGTGCTGCAGGACGTAGCGCAGCAGCACGAAGTCCACACTGGCGTCGGGCAGCGGCAGGTCGGCGCCGTCGGCGACGAGCAGTTCGACGGCGGGGCCGGCGGCGTGCGCGAGCAGGTCGGCGTCGATGTCGGCGGCGATCAGCCGGGTGCCGGCGGGCAGCGCGGCGCGCAGCCGGCGGGTCACCGCGCCCGGGCCGGCGCCGAGTTCGAGCACGGTGGCGCCGGGGGCGGTGATGCCGAGCTCGCGCAGCAGGCGCAGCTCCTCGGTGAAGGAGAGCTCCGCCTGGGCCTCCAGCCGGGCGAGTTCGGCGGCCAGGCCGCCGCCGGTGGTGCGCGCCGGGTCGTAGGAGCCGCCGACCGGCCGCGGCGCGGCGGGCGGGACGGGGGACGTGCCCGTGACGGTGTTCATCGCGGCCTCGCAATCATGCTCATCCCGTGCTTGGGCCGCAGCGTGACCAGCGCCTCCGGCTCCACCGGGAAGCCCTCGACCAGTTCCAGTCGCACCGACTGGGTGAGCGTGGCGAGCACCAGCACCGCCTCCAGCAGCGCGAAGTGCTGGCCCACGCAGATCCGGTCGCCGCCGCCGAAGGGCAGGTAGAGGTGGCTGGGGAAGGTGGCGTCGGCGAACCGGTCGGGCCGGTACTCCTCCGCCGCCTCCCAGTACTCGGGGTGGCGGTGCAGCACCCACTGGCTGACGCAGACCAGGGTGCCCGGCGCCACGTGGTAGCCGCCGATGGTGTCCTCGGCCACCGCCCGGCGGGAGATCAGCCAGACCGGCGGGAAGAGCCGCATCGCCTCCTTGACGGCCCGTTGGCAGACCGGCAGGTCGGCGAAGTCGGCGGCGGTCGGCGGGCGGCCGCCGAGCACCCGGTCGACCTCCTCGCGGACCTTCGCCAGCTCCTGCGGGTGCCGGTCGAGCAGGTAGCAGGTCCAGGAGAGGGACTTGGCGGTGGTCTCGTGGCCGGCCATCACGATGGTCAGCACCTGGTCGCGCAGGTCCTCGTCGGAGACCAGGTGGTCGGTGGACATCATGGTGTCCAGCAGGTTCCCGCCGGGCCGCTCGGCCGCGCCGGCCGCCCGCCGGGCCGCGATCAGGGTGCGGGTGACGGTGTTCAGGAAGACCCGGGCCCTGTGGAAGCCGGCGTAGCGCGCGGCGGTGTCGGCCGGGTCGGGGTCGGGGTCGGGCACGTAGTGGCCGATGCACCGGTTGACCGCGTCCACCGCCCGGCCGAAGCCCTCGCCGATGCCGCCGAGGTCGGCGCCGAGGATCGCGTGGGTGAGGATCCGCAGGGTGAGCGCGGTGAACTGCTCGTCCACGGCCAGCGGGGTGCCGGCCTCGATCGCCGGGCGCCAGCGGTCCAGCAGGTCGCGGGTGGTGTCGGTGATGATGCCGTCGAAGGTGCGGACCGCGTTCGGGCGGAAGGCCGGTGCGGTCAGGTGGCGCTGGCGCGCCCAGTCCTCGCCGTTGCTGGTGAGCAGCCCGTTGCCGAGCAGCGGGCGCAGCATGGCGTCGTCCGGGGTGTCGAGCTTGGTGTAGTTGGCGCCGTTGTCCTTCAGGACGTGGCGGGCGTACTCGGGGCGATTCAGCAGGTAGACGGTGTCGCCGTCGGCCTGGTGACGGGTGATGTCGCCGTAGCGGCGGGCCAGGTCGGTGATGAAGGCGAGCGGCGACTCGCGCATCACCGCCATGTCGACCTCGCCCGGCGGGCCGGGTGGCAGGGCCGGGCCCGTGGGGTCCTGGACGCCGGTGCGCGGCGCGGTGTGCGTAGGCACGGTACGGACCACCTCTCTGCTGGGATCGGCGCCGGGCGCCGCTGGACGGAATGCGTATGCGTAGGCCCCGCGGATACGTACGTGGAATTCCCCGGTACGTACGCATCGGTGGGCGCCGGATATTCGAATACGTATCTCGATGCGTATTCCGATACGTATTCAGGGCATCGCTGCGTCCGAAATCTACCGCAGCCGCAGCAGGTGCTCAATACTTACTCCAGGGCCCGGAACTGAAGTCTTGGCGGCCTATTCCCAGGGGTGTCATTCTTCATTTGTCAGCAGCGCCCCCCAGGCGCCGCCGGCAAACCGGAACCGAACAAAGGAATAGTCACATGGCTTTGGACCAGCGGAAGAGGGCCGAGTTCGTCAACGGCTACACCCGCGCCCTGATCAGCGCCTGGTCGAGCGAGGACTACGCGGCCCGTCTGAAGACGGACTCGCGTGCCGCGCTCGCCGAGGCCGGCCTGGAGCTCCCGGCCGACGCGGAGATCGTGATCGTCTCCGCCGGTGCCGAGGACGGCCAGGAGGGCAACCTCGAGGTGCAGGTGGAGCTCTTCGAAATCGGTCTGGCGACCGGTCGCTACGAGTTCCACATCCCGGAGACCCCGCAGATCGACACCGCCGAGCTGAGCGAGGGCGACCTGTCGGACATCGCGGCCGGTGGCAACTCCTGCTGCTGCCCGTGCAGCTGCTGCACCTGATCCATCCGAGCAAGTTGAATTAACGACCACCTAGGAGCGATCCAAGTGGCTACCGCCGTCGGGGAGCACCCCGTCTCGATCCGCGGCCTTCGCAAGAGTTACGGCGACTGGCACGCGGTGCAGGGTCTGGATCTGGACATCCACCAGGGAGAGGTCTTCGCCCTGCTCGGTCCCAACGGGGCCGGCAAGACGACGACCGTCGAGATCCTGGAAGGTGTCCGCCAGCGAACCGGCGGTGACGTGCGGGTCCTCGGCTGTGACCCAGCCGAGGACCGGCGCGACTGGCGCGCCAGGATCGGAGTGGTCCCGCAGACCACCGGCGCCTACCAGGACCTGACGGTCCGTGAGGTCGTCGAACACTTCGCGGCGTTCTACCCGGCGCCGCTGCCGGTCGGCCAGGTCATCGACATGGTCGGACTGGCCAAGCACGAGAAGAAGCAGAGCACCGCCCTCTCGGGAGGTCAGGCCCGCCGACTCGACGTCGCGGTCGGCATCATCGGTGACCCCGACCTGATCTTCCTCGACGAACCCACCACCGGGTTGGACCCGGTGGCTCGCCGGGAGGCCTGGGACCTGGTCCGCTACTTCGCCGAGCGGGGCAGGACCACCGTGCTCACCACGCACTACCTGGACGAGGCCGAGGCGCTGGCGCAGCGCGCCGCGGTGATCGTCGCGGGGCGGGTGGTCCAGGTCGGACCGCTCGCCGACTTCGGGGCCCGCTCGCAGACTCCGACCACGGTCTCCTTCCGGATTCCGCCGGAGCTTGCGGGCCGCCCGTTGCCCCAGCTGCCCGGTGGCGCCCTCGCGGAGCCGGTCGCGGCGGACGGGCTGCTGCGGATCAGCACCCACGCCCCCACCGCACTCCTCGCCGAACTGGTCCCCTGGGCCCACGTCGCGGGGGTGGACGAGCTGCCCGAACTGCGGGTGCACCGGCCCACCCTGGAGGACGTCTACCTCGACCTGATCAAGCAGAACATCAGCGGCACCGACCGCGGCGCCGACACCACCGACGGCGCTACCGAGGCGGGCACCCGATGACCTTCACCACCCCTGTCCCGGCCCGCACCGAGCAGCAGCAGCCGCCGGCCCGCGCCGCGGCGCGCCGCAGCGCGCCGATGCCCGGGATCTGGCGGGCCGGCGCGGCCCGCTCCAAGGTCGAACTCAAGGAGTTCTTCCGCAACAAGCAGTCGCTGGTCTTCACCCTGATGTTCCCGGTGATCCTGCTGGTCGTCTTCGGCTCGATCTTCTCCGGCAAGGTGGCCGGCACCCAGACCGACCTCAAGCAGGTCTTCATGGCCGGCATCATCGCCGCCGGCGTGATGAGCACCTCCTTCTCCGGCCTGGCGATCAGCATCGCGATCGAGCGGGACAACGGGACCGTGCGCCGGCTGGCCATGACGCCGATGCCCAAGGCCGCCTACTTCATCGGCAAGCTGGTCCGGGTCATCGTCACCACCGCGCTGGAGGCGGTGCTGCTGCTGGGCATCGCGCTGACCCTGTTCGGCCTGCCGCTGCCGGACACCACCGAGCGCTGGCTCACCCTGGGCTGGGACCTGATGCTGGGCACCGTCGCCTGCGCGCTGGCGGGCGCCGCCTACTCGGCCGCGATCCCCAACAGCCGCTCGGCCTCCGCGATCGTCACGCCGGTCTTCATGGTGCTGCAGTTCATCTCCGGGGTCTTCTTCCCGTTCGGCCAACTGCCGCACTGGATGCAGACGGTGGCCGCGTTCTTCCCGGTGAAGTGGATGGCGCAGGGCTTCCGCTCGGTCTTCCTGCCCGACTCCTTCACGGTGGTGGAACCGGCCCACAGCTGGGAGCTCGGGCACATCGCCCTGGTCCTCGCGCTCTGGTCGCTGGGCGGGCTGCTGCTGACCGCGCTCACCTTCCGCTGGCGGGGGCCGCGGGTCCGCTGACCGACCGCCGACCTACCGCTTCACCCCCGACCGTGCGGTCCCCGTGGACCGCACGGTCGTCGACGACTTTTCGGAGCTGGACCATGACCACGGCGTCGGTGCGCCTGCCCGCACAGTTCATCCACCCGTTCGCCCCGGCCGGCCGGGCCGACCCCTACCCCGCCTACCGCTGGCTGCAGGCCAACGACCCGGTGCACCACGACGAGGCGTCCCGGCTCTGGCTGGTCACCGGCCACGCCGACTGCGCCACCGTGCTGCGCGATCCGCGCTTCTCGGCCGCCCAGGGGCAGCGCGAGCGGGCCCGGGACGACGCGCTGCCGACCTCGATGCTGACCACCGATCCGCCGGACCACCACCGGCTGCGGGCCCCGGGCATGCTGCTGCTGGGGCCCGCCGCCGTGCGCGCGCTGCTGCCGGCGCTGGCCGCGGACGTCGACCGGCTGCTGGACCGGCTGGCCGCGGCCGGCCGGGCGGACGCGGCGGCCGAGCTCGGGCGGCCGCTGGCCACCGCGGTCTTCGCCCGGCTCTTCGACCTGCCGCCCGGCGAACTGGGCCGGTTCGAGACCCTGGCCCGGGCCGCCTCGATCAACCTCGACCCGATGGTCCCGCCGGCCCGCGCCGCCCTCGGCCGCACCGCGGCCACCGCGCTGACCCGCTACCTGGACGTGCACGCCGCCGACCTGACCCGCCGGCAGGCCCCCTCCCCGCTCGCCGCGCTGGCCGCCGACGACCGGCTGGCCCGGGCCGAGATGCTCGGCATCCTCAGCCTGGCGGTGATCGGCGGCTGGCAGCCGCTGGCCGAGGCGGTCGGCAACGCGCTGCACACGCTGCTGCCCGACCGCGCCGCGGTGCGCCGGCTGGCCGGGGCGGACGAGGAGGCGGCACGACTGGCGGTCGACGAGCTGCTGCGGCTGCAGGCACCGATCCCGTTCACCGCCCGGGTCACCACCGAGCCGGTGCAGCTGGCCGGCGGACCGCTGCCGGCCGGGGCCCGGGTGCTCGCGGTGCTCTGCGCGGCCAACCGCGACCCGGCGGTCTTCGCCGAGCCCGAGGAGCTGCGCCTGGACCGCCACCCCAACCCGCACCTGGGCTTCGGCGGCGGCCCGCACTTCTGCCTGGCCGCACCGCTGGTGCGCCAGGTGCTCGCGCTGCTGCTGCCCCGGCTGCTGCGGCGCTTCCCGGCGCTGACCGGGCCGAGCGGGGCGCCGGACTGGGACCAGTGCCTGGTGCCGCGCCGGCTGCGCAGCTTCCCGCTGGAGCTGAACTCCGCCCTCGGGGAGGCGTGCTGATGACCACCGACGTGATCGTGGTGGGTGCCGGCGCGGCCGGGCTGAGCTGTGCGCGACGGCTGCGGGCAGCGGGGCTGTCGGTGCTGGTGCTGGAGGCCCGGGACCGGGTCGGCGGGCGGATCCGCACCTTCCACCCGGCCGACGGCGGTCCGCCGCTGGAGCTCGGCGCCCAGGTGGTGCACGGCGACCGGAACCCGGTGCACGCGCTGGTCGGCGCCGACCGGATGGCCGAGGTGCCGCGCCGGGTGGCGGCCCGGATCCGGCTCGACGGCCTCGAGGCGGACATGGGCGTGCTGGCCCGGGGTCGCCGTGCCCCCTGGCTGCTGGCGGCCCAGCTGACCGCGGACCCCGGGCCCGCGGGCGTCGGGGGCACTGGCGGTGAGGGCGGTGAGGGAGGTGACGGCGCCAGCGTGGCCGACTGGCTGCGCCGGCGCGGCGCCGCCGGGGTCGAGGAGCGGGCCGCAGCCGAGTGGTTCCGGCAGAACTGGGCGGTGGACCCCGAGCGGCTCAGCGCCCACGGTGTGGCCGCCGCGCACCGCGGGGACGCCGTGGGCGAGGGTGAGTACGCCGTCGCGGGCGGGTTCGAGGTGCTGGCCCAGGTGCTGGCCGAGGGCCTGGCGGTGCGGCTCGGCGAGCCGGTGCACGAACTGGCCTACCGGGCCGGGTGGGTGGAGGCCCGCACCGACCGCGGGTCGATCGGCGCCGCGGCCGCCGTGGTCACCGTGCCGCCCGCGGTGCTGGCGGCCGGCCGGCTGCGGCTGACCGTGCAGGACGGCGGCCGGGACGCGGACGCCGCGGGGCCGGCCGGCAAGCTCGCCGGGGCGCTGTGCCTTCCCACCTTCTTCCACCCCCCCCCTTTTTTCCCCCTTTACCCCCCCCCCCCCCC
>NZ_JBNQTI010000273.1:0-7526 GCF_050325825.1 Kitasatospora sp. LaBMicrA B282 | reverse complement strand
CGGCGGCGCAGCCGGCGGCCCGGCCCGCCGCGGTGCCCGCCGCGCTCTGCGCCGGCTACCTGGCGGTGGCCCTGCCGGTGGCGCTCTTCTGCGCGCACGGCGGCGCGCTGCGCAGCCGGCCGCTGCCCGACCTGCTGGCGGTGCTCGCGGTGAGCTACCCGGCCGCCCTGCTGGGTACCCTCCCGCAGGGGGCGTACCTGGGGGACTGGCTGGCCCGGGCCGCGCAGCGGCTGCCCGCGGCGCTCGCCGACCGGCTGCCGTCGCGCACGGCCTGGGACCGGCTGCCCGCCGGTGTGCCGGTGGCGGTCCGCCGGGCCACCGCAGCCGCGCTGCTCACCCTGCTCGCCGGTGCGGCGGGGCTGGTCGGCGCGGTGCTGCTGCTGCGCTCCGGCGCCACCGACCCGGTGCTGGCCGCGCTGGCCGGCGGCAGCCTGCCGGGAGCCGTCGGTCTGCTGCTCTGCTGCCTGGCACTGCTGCCCAACGCGGTGTGCTGGAGCGCCGGTTACGCGCTCGGCCCCGGCTTCCTGTTGGGGGCCGGCACGGTGGTGGCACCCGGGCGGCTGGTCGCCGGGCCGCCGCTCGCCTTCCCGCTGCTGAGCCTGGCCCCGACCACGGCCTCGGGCTGGCAGCGGCTGGTGCTGGCGGTCCCGGTGCTGGCGGGCGCGGCCGCGGCCGGCCTGCTGGGCCGGGCGGCGGCCGGCGACCGGCCCGGGGGTGCCTCCGACGACGGCGGTCCCGGCGACGGCACTGCCAGTGATGGCACCCCCGGTGACGGCGCCTCCGGCGAGGACGGTCCGGCGGGCCCGGCCGCGGTCGCACCCTGGTCACCGGGAACCACGGCCCTGGCCGCCGCGGCGAGCGCGGCCCTGGTCGGCGCGGCGGTGGCGGTCGGCGGCTGGCTGGCGGGCGGCGCGGTGGGACCCGGGCGGATGGCCGAGCTCGGCCCCTCCGCCCTCTGCGGCCTGGCCGCGGCCGGCTGGACCGCCGCGCTCGCCGTCCCGGGCGCCCCCGCCCTGCGCTGGTGGCTGCTGCACCGGGCCGCAAAACCCGAGGACATCGTCGAGGAGGAGCCCGACGACGGTCCCGGGGCCGGGGAGTTCGTACCGGCGGCGGGGTGAGGCCGGAGAGTCCCCCGGCGCCTGCCACCCGCTCCCGGCTCGTCCTGTCGGGCGGTCAGTTGTTCTGCGGGTCGTTGAGGTCGACGACCCAACTGGGCGCCAGGTTCGAGCAGCTCTCCGCGCCGACCTGGGTCAGCGCGTCGTTCACGCAGGTGTAGTACGGCTTGTAGGCCATCTCCAGCGAGAACAGGCCGAGCACCATCGACAGCGCCAGCCCGCCGACGAGCAGCCCGCCGAGCGCCGCGGGCACCTGCGGGCGGCCGCGCTGCGGGGCCGACCAGCCCGTCGGAGCGGTCGGCGCGGCAGTCGGCGACTGGACGGCCGGGCGGGCGACCGCGCCCGCGGCCGGCTCGGCGCTCTGCGCGCTGCGGGTGCGCAGCGCGCTGATCCCCCAGTAGACCGCCAGGACGCCGAAGAGCAGCGCCAACGGCAGGATCTGCCCCATGGCGCAGAAGAGCCCGGCCATGCCGCTCATCAGCGCGTAGCGGGAGCGCCGGTGCTGCGGATCGTTCGGGTCGAACTGCGGCGGCTGCCCGCCGGCCTGCCGGTCCGGCCAGCCCGGGCCGCCGCCGCCCTGCCAGTTGGGGCTCCACGGGTGGGGCGGCGGCACCGGCGGTCTGCTCGGCCGGCCCTCGGCGCCGGGCTCGCCGTCCTCGGGCGCACCGGTGCCGCGGTCCGAGGGCTTTTGCGGGAGGCGCGGCCGCCACGGCTGGTCCGGGGCGTCCTGAGGCGGCGGTGCGAAGGGGTTGCGCTCGTCGCTGTTGTTGCCGCTGCTCATCGGTCGAGGTCCTCATCGTCGTCGGGCGTCGCGACCCATGATCCCGCAGGCCGATGAGGGATCTCCCTCGGCCTGCCGGAAGCCGGTGCGCCCGCTGCGACGCGGGCCCGGTCGGTGCCGATGGGAGATCCCGCTCTCATCTACGCGCGTCACGCATCGTCCCTGGTCAGGTGGCGTTCAGCCAGCCGTTATCGTGGTGACGGTCAGCAGCTCTCCCAGGTTCCCGGACCCGTCCAGCCGGCGGGATCACCGGGCGTCCCCACCGACCGCCGACCTGCCGCCTGTCCGTAGTGGCCCCACCGTCCGGTGGACGTACCAGCGGACGGGCACCCGACGTACGGAGACCCGCGCAGTGGCCGCCGCTCACCCGCTCGCCTTCCCACCCCCGTCCGACCGCCCCGCCCGCCTGGTGGTCCTGGTGTCCGGTTCCGGTACCAACCTGCAGGCGCTGATCGAGGCCGCCGCCGACCCCGCCTTCGGCGCCGAGATCGTCGCGGTCGGTGCCGACCGCGACGGCATCGCCGGCCTGGACCGCGCCGACCGGGCCGGCCTGCCCACCTTCGTGCACCGGGTCAAGGACCACCCGGACCGCGCCGCCTGGGACGCCGCGCTGACCGCGTCGGTGCAGAAGTGGCACCCCGACCTGGTGGTCACCGCCGGCTTCATGAAGATCCTCGGCCCCGAGTTCATCGCCGCCTTCGCCGGCCGGATCGTCAACACCCACCCCGCCCTGCTGCCCGCCTTCCCCGGCGCGCACGGCGTCACCGACGCGCTCGCCTACGGGGTCAAGGTCACCGGCTGCACCGTCCACCTGGTCGACGCCGGCGTGGACACCGGGCCGATCATCGCGCAGGGCGTCGTGGAGATCACCGACGCCGACCATGCCGATGGCGGCGACGCGCTGCACGAGCGCATCAAGACTGTCGAGCGTCAGCTGCTCGTCGAGGTCGTGGGCCGTCTCGCCCGCGAAGGACACCGCATCGAAGACCGAAAGGTTTGGATCCCGGCATGAGTTCCGCCTCCACCTCCGTTGTGTCGGAGAACGTCCGCCCGATCCGTCGCGCGCTGGTCAGCGTGTACGACAAGACCGGCCTGGAGGAGCTGGCCCAGGGCCTGCACGCCGCCGGGGTCGAGCTGGTCTCCACCGGGTCCACCGCCGCCCGGATCGCCGCCGCCGGCGTCCCGGTGACCGAGGTCGCCGAGCTGACCGGTTTCCCGGAGTGCCTCGACGGGCGCGTGAAGACGCTGCACCCCCGGGTGCACGCGGGCGTGCTGGCCGACCTGCGGCTGGAGTCGCACCGCGCCCAGCTCGCCGAGCTCGGCATCGAGCCGTTCGACCTGGTGGTGGTGAACCTCTACCCGTTCACCGCCACCGTGGCCTCCGGCGCCACCCCGGACGAGTGCGTCGAGCAGATCGACATCGGCGGGCCGAGCATGGTCCGCGCCGCCGCCAAGAACCACCCCTCGGTCGCCGTCGTGGTCGACCCGGCCCGCTACGCCGACGTGCTGAGCGCGGTCCAGGCCGGCGGCTTCGACCTGCTCACCCGCAAGCGGCTGGCCGCCGCGGCCTTCGCCCACACCGCCGCCTACGACGTCGCGGTGGCCCAGTGGTTCGAGGTGTCCGGCTACACCGAGTCGGAAGAGCCGTTCCCGGCCTTCCTCGGCGCCACCTGGGAGCGCTCGAACGTGCTCCGCTACGGCGAGAACCCGCACCAGAGCGCGGCGCTCTACACCGACGGGACGGGCGGCCTGGCCGCGGCCGAGCAGCTGCACGGCAAGGAGATGTCGTACAACAACTACGTCGACACCGACGCCGCCCGCCGCGCCGCCTACGACCACCAGGGCCCGGCCGTGGCGATCATCAAGCACGCCAACCCGTGCGGCATCGCGGTCGGCGCCGACGTGGCCGAGGCGCACCGCAAGGCGCACGCCTGCGACCCGCTCTCCGCGTTCGGCGGCGTGATCGCGGTCAACCGCCCGGTCACCGTGGAGCTGGCCGAGCAGATCGCGCCGATCTTCACCGAGGTCGTCGTCGCCCCGGACTACGAGGAGGGCGCCGTCGAGGTGCTCGCCCGGAAGAAGAACATCCGGGTGCTGCGGGCCCCCGAGGCGCCGTGCGAGCGCCGGGAGGCACGGCGGATCAGCGGCGGCCTGCTGTTCCAGCAGATCGACCGGGTGGACGCCCCCGGCGACGACCCGGCGAACTGGACCCTGGCCACCGGCGAGGCGCTCTCCGAGGCCGAGCTGGCCGACCTGGCCTTCGCCTGGACCGCCTGCCGGGCCGTCAAGTCCAACGCGATCCTGCTGGCCAAGGACGGCGCCTCGGTCGGCGTCGGCATGGGCCAGGTCAACCGGGTCGACTCGGCCAAGCTGGCGGTGGCCCGGGCCGGTGAGCGGGCGGCCGGCTCCTTCGCCGCCTCCGACGCGTTCTTCCCGTTCGCGGACGGCCTGCAGATCCTGCTCGACGCGGGCGTGAAGGCGGTCGTCCAGCCGGGCGGCTCGGTCCGTGACGAGGAGGTCGTCGCGGCCGCCGCGGCGGCCGGGGTCACCATGTACTTCACCGGGACCCGGCACTTCTTCCACTGAGTACCGCGCAAAGGCTGAGTATCGCAAGGACTGAGTACCGCAAAGGCCGACGGGCCGTGGGGATCTCCCCACGGCCCGTCGGCCTTCGGCAGTGTTCGCGCGGCTCCGCGGAGCCGGCGTCACTACTGGGCGCGGATCACCAGGCTGCTGGTCACCTTGTCGGCGAAGCACTGGCCCTTGTCGTCCCAGAGCGGCCACAGGTAGCCGAGGCCGCAGAGGAAGCTGTCCAGGAAGTGGGCGAGCTTGCGGACGAAGGCCATGCCGAAGCCGAGCGGCTGGCCGTCGATCTCGCGGACCAGCCGGATGCCGACCGCCTTCTTGCCCAGGCTCTGGCCCTGCCCCTCGCGGACCAGCTGCCAGATGCCCAGACCCAGCGTCAGGACGGCGCCGACCAGGATGATCGCCAGGCCGCCACCGCTCAGGCTGGTGGTGGCGCCCGCGTTGATCGGGGTGCAGATCGGCACCGAGGACGGGTCGGAGGGGTCCGGGGTGGTGCAGGTGGGCACGCTGGTCGCCACGCTGCTGACCACCATCGCGATGCCGATGAAGTAGCAGATCATGAACGGGACGAAGACCACCAGCGAGTCGATGATGTACGCACCGACCCGGGCGCCCCAGCTGGCCAGCACCGGCGGGGCGGCCGGGGCGTAGCCGTAGGGGGCGGCGGCCTGCTGCGGGAAGCCGTAACCGGGGGCACCCTGCTGCGGGTAGCCGTAGGCCGGCGGCTGGCCGTAGGGGTTCTGCTGCTGCGGCATGCCGTACGGGGCCTGCTGCGGCTGGCCGTAGGGGTTGTTCGGGTCGGGCGGATAGGACACGGAAGGCCTCCGGGCGGGACGGGCTCTGGCAGTGGTTGGGACGGGTGGGACAGCGGGTGAGACTAGTGGACCGCTATGACGGGACGACACCCAGGCGGAAGAGCTGCCAGATCCAGGCGACGGCCAGGGCGGAACCGATCAGCGCGCCACGCCGACGCGGCGTCAGGCTCCACCACCGGGCTCCGCCGCCGAGCGGCGCGGTCAGCAGCCCGATGACCGCGAGCACCGTCACCGGATTGGCCGTCAGGGCGGCGGCCCAGTGGCCGTGTCCGGCCTCGATGAAGACGGTGGTGCTGCCGCAGGCCGGGCACGGGATGCCGGTGAGGCGGCGCAGCGGGCAGAGCACCCCCGGGTCGTGCGCATCGTGCAGCACCGCCACCGTCAGGGCCGCGCCAGCCGCGAGGGCGCAGCGCAGTCCGGTCCGGGCGAACCGGACGGACAGGGCGGCGGGTACCGGGTGGGGCCTGGCGGCCCGGACCGGGGTGGTCACCGAGGAACGGCGGTCGGCGGTGGCAGGGCCGGACGGCAGGCCGGAGTGCGCTCCGGCCGGTGCTGCGGTGGCGTGGTCACGAGACGTTCTTCCCCCGATCGCCCGTCCCCCGCTGCTCGGCGGATGACGGGCCGTGTCACTGGTGCTCGTGCCATGGTCGAGGGCGGCGGCCTCGGCTGTCCAGCGTACTGACGGGGAGTGGACACAACTGTGGCGCAACCGCAACCGGATCCACACGTTCCGTTAAGTCCCGGTCGCGGCCGCGACGGCTTTGCGGGGCGCGGGCGGCGCAGCTGGGGAGCGGTGTGCCGAGCAGTGCCGCCGATCCGGGAGGATAGGGGGCATGACTGCCCAGATTCTCGATGGCAAGGCCACCGCGGCCGCGATCAAGTCCGAGCTCGCCGACCGCGTGGCGGCGCTCAGGGAGCGGGGCATCACCCCCGGTCTCGGCACCGTGCTGGTCGGCGACGACCCCGGGAGCCACTCCTACGTGCGCGGCAAGCACCGCGACTGCGCCCAGGTCGGCATCGCCTCGATCCGCCGCGAGCTGCCCGCCACCGCCACCCAGGCCGAGGTGGAGGCCGTGGTCCGCGAGCTCAACGAAGACCCCGCCTGCACCGGTTACATCGTCCAGCTCCCGCTGCCCAAGGGCCTGGACGCCAACCCGGTGCTGGAGCTGATGGACCCGGACAAGGACGCCGACGGCCTGCACCCCACCTCGCTGGGCCGGCTCGCGCTGGGCATCGACGGCCCGCTGCCCTGCACCCCCTACGGCATCGTCGAGCTGCTGCGCCGGCACGGCGTCGAGCTGAACGGCGCCGACGTGGTGGTGGTCGGCCGCGGCGTCACCGTGGGCCGCTCGATCGGCCTGCTGCTCACCCGCAAGAGCGAGAACGCCACCGTGACGCTCTGCCACACCGGCACCCGCGACCTGTCCGCGCACCTGCGCCGGGCCGACATCGTCGTCGCCGCCGCCGGCGTCCCGCACCTGGTCAAGGCCGAGGACGTGCGCCCGGGCGCGGTGGTGCTGGACGTGGGCGTCAGCCGCACCGAGGCCGGCCTGGTCGGCGACGTCCACCCGGGGGTCGCCGAGGTGGCCGGCTGGCTCTCGCCCAACCCGGGTGGGGTCGGCCCGATGACCCGCGCCATGCTGCTCAACAACATCGTCGAGGCGGCCGAGCGGCAGATCGCCGGCTAGTCGGGCCCCTGGGAGGAAGCGGGAGACGATCCGGATATGAGCGCGGTACGAACGAGCCGTCCCTCGCGGCGCCGGCCGGTCAAGACCACCGGCACCCTGCCGCCGGAGGGCTCCAGGGCGGCGCTGGACCGCGGCCACCCGCTGCTGGTCCGGCAGTGGCCGATAACGCTGGTGCTGGCGGTGGTCGGGATCGGCCTGCTGGTGGTCTGGCTCGACAACTTCCGCTACGGCCTGCTGACCATCGGCGGCGGCCTGCTGCTCGGCGCGGCGCTGCGGCTGCTGCTGCCGGAGGTCGGGGTGCTGGCGGTGCGCAGCCGGTTCACCGACGTGCTGGTGCTGGTCTTCTTCGCCGTGGCGATCGGGCTGCTCGCCATGGTGGCCCAGCCGGATCCCTGGCTGCGCTTCCCGGCGGTCGAGGACATCGGCACCTACATCGGCCAACGGCACTGACCCGGCGGCCACCGGCGTGGGTAATGTTTTTTTTTTCCCACCCCCCCCCCCCACCCCCCCCCCCCCCCCCCCCCCCCTCCCCCCCCCCCCC
>NZ_JBNQTI010000272.1:0-7545 GCF_050325825.1 Kitasatospora sp. LaBMicrA B282 | reverse complement strand
AGCCCTCGCCGCGGGAACTCGCGGCGCGCGAGGCGGAGCGGGCCGAGCGGGCGGCGCGCGAGGCGGACGAGGCCCGGGCCCAGGGGCGCCCGCGGTTCGCCCGCTCGCAGCCGTACCCGGCGCCGGGGCACCCGCAGCAGACCCACGGCCGGCACCAGGGCCAGCAGTCGCACGGCCACCAGCAGCAGGCGCGCCCGCCGCAGGGGGCGCCGGGGTACCAGCAGGTGGCCCACCCGCAGCAGGGGCGCTCGCCGCAGCCGGCGGCCCGGGTGCCGGGGCACCCCGCGGGCGGCCCGGTCCCGGCGGCCAGACCCCGGCCCGAGGGCGCGGGGCGGCCGCAGTCGCGCGAGCGGCACCACACGCCCCCGCCCGGCCGGGCCCTGGACGCGCGGCGGCGGTTGCGGCGGCAGCGGCTGGTGGTCTTCATCACGGTGACCATCGGGGTGGCGCTGGCCATCGCGGCCGCCCAGGGCTGCGAGAACCGGCACGGTCAGGGGCTCGCCCGGCTGCCCGCCGGACCGGTCGGCGCGAGCGCCGGGGCGGTGGCCGGCGGTGCCGGGCTCGGACCGGCGCTCGGACTGTCGGCCGACGGCGCCCAGGCGCCGCTCGCGCCGCCGCCGGCGACCGCGGCGGTGCAGAACGGCGGCGGGAGCGGGCAGAACGGCGGGACGGCGGTGCCGACCGCGGCCACCGGCGCGACGGCCGGGCCGTCGGGCGCTTCGACGTCCGGCTCGACGTCCGGCTCGATGTCCGGCTCGGCCACCGGTTCGACGGTCAGCACCGGCCCGAGTGCGCTGCCGCTGCTCGGGCCTGCGACCGGCCCGGTGCCGTCGGTGGACTGGGCCGACGGCAGTTACGGCGACCCGACCGGCGGTCCGACCATCGCCCTGCACGCCGGCCGCACCGAGGCCGCCGCCGGCTCCCCGGCGGTGACCCTGACCGGTGTGCTGCCCGCCCGCTACCGCGGCGCCGCGGCCACCGTGGTGGTGCTGCGGCGCACCGAGGGCTCGGTGCCGGTGGACCTGGTCGAGCTGTTCGGCTTCAACGCCGACTCCCCCGTCCCGCTGACCGCCCGCAGCTCGGCCGCCGACCCGCTGTCCAGCGCGACCTGGCGGCTGGAGGAGGGCGCCCTGGTCCGCGAGGAGCGGATGACCCAGACCGGGGCGACGGCCACCACCCGCTACACCGCGCGGGCCGACGGCAGCCTCGACGAGTCCTGGCCCGGCGCCGGGGTGTCCGGCGGCACCGGGGCCGGGCCGACCGCCACCGGCGCGAGCTCGAGCGCCGGCTGACCGAAGGGGCTGACGAGGCGGACTGACGAGGCGGACTGACGAGGCGTCGGCCCGGTCGGTCGGTGGTCGTCGGACGCCGGTGCAGCAGCGGTCGACGCCAGGTGGAGCGGCGGTGCAGGTCGGGGGCCCAGATCGGCGCATTGCGGGCGTACCGGGCGGGTCAGGGGCTCCAAGGGACATATCGCATTCTGACGGACCGTAGGGGATGCGAAACTCTCGGTATGAAGCGGATACCGCCCGACCCGAAACGACTGGAGCAGTACCAGCAGCGGCTGCGTGCGTTCGCCGAGCACCGGCCCTTCCCGGTCTTCGGTCTGTGGAGACCGGTTCCGGCACCCGCCTTCCTCGCCGAGTGGCACAGCGAGCACGACGTGGTGGTCAGCGCCACCCTGGGGTACGGGGACTGGCGGGTGCCTGCCGGACCGTTCCTGCTGGTGACCACCGAGGCACCGGGCAGCGCCGGGCGCCCCGCCGACCTGGTGGCCGAGCTGCGGCGGGAGATCCGCGAGGGCAAGCTGCCGCCGGCCTCGGGCGAGCCGGTGCACGAGCGGACCCCGCGCGGTGAGCTGTGCCGGCTGGGTGCGTCCTGGGCGCTGCGCACGGCGGTCGGCGACCAGGCGGTGACCGTGCTGGGCCACGGTCCCGCTCCGGCGGAGGTGGAGCTCGGTCCGGTGGCCGACCTGACGCCGTACGTGGCCGAGCGGAACGCCTTCCTCGAGCAGGTGGCCGCCGAGCAGCAGGCCTGGCTGGAGCCGGAGCTGGCGCACGCCACCGGGGTCGCGGCGGTGCGCGCCTACCTGGAGACCTACGTGCCCGGTGGTCCGGAGGCCGGTGCGGCCCGCCAGGCGCTCAGCCGCCGGGCGGTGACCGAGCTGGACGCGGTGCTCGGCTGCGGCCCGGAGCGGTCGGAGTACCTGGTCTACTCGATGGTCAACCAGCTCACCCACCTGCGCGAGCGGGTGCCCTGGTACACCGAGGAGCACGGGCCGCGCGAGGCGGCGCTGGAGGAGATGCTGCGGTACGTCGGCCTCAACCAGCCGGTCACCTGCGAGGAGGCGCTGCTCCGCTGGGAGCGTTACTGGAGCACCCACGACCGGCTGCCGAACGAGACCTCGCACCGGCTGCTGCTGGACTGGGTGACCGCCTGGGTGACCTGGGCCGCCGGGCGCGAGCGGTGACCGCCGGCCCGGCCGCACCGCCGGCGGTGGTCAGGCCGGGCCGGCCGGCAGCGTCGCGTTGACGGCGTAGAAAGCGACGGCAGCCGCCGCGCCCACGTTCAGCGAGTCGATGCCGTGCGCCATCGGGATCTTGACCCGCTGGTCGGCGGCGGCCAGGGCCTTGGCGGTCAGGCCGTCGCCCTCGGCGCCGAGCATCAGGGCGGCCTTGGGCAGTCGGTGCGGGGCGGCCTGGGCCAGGTCGACCGCGCCCTCGGCCGGGGTGAGGGCGAGCAGCTGGAAGCCGGCGTCGCGCAGGGTGGCGAGCGAGCCGGGCCAGGGGTCGAGGCGGGCGTAGGGGACCGAGAAGACGGCGCCCATCGAGGTCTTGACGGCCCGCCGGTAGAGCGGGTCGGCGCAGTCCGGGGAGAGCAGCACGGCGTCCATGCCGAGCGCGGCGGCGCTGCGGAAGATGGCGCCCAGGTTGGTGTGGTCGACCAAGCCCTCCAGCACCGCCACCCGGCCGGCCCCGATCAGCAGCTCGGCGGCCTCGGGCAGCGGTTTGCGGGCCATCGAGGCCAGCGCGCCGCGGTGCACGTGGTAGCCGGTCACCTGCTCGGCGAGCCTGGGTTCGACCAGGTGCACCGGGGCGTCGGTGGCGGCGATCAGGTCGGCCATCACCTCCAGCCATTTGGCGGTCAGCAGCATCGAGCGCATCCGGTACCCGGCGGCCAGCGCGCGGCGGATCACCTTCTCGCCCTCGGCGATGAACAGGCCCTCGGCCGGCTCGCGGCGGCGGCGCAGTTCGACGTCGGTCAGGTCGGTGTAGTCGGCCAGCCGCGGGTCGGCCGGGTCGGTGATGGTGCTGGGCTCGGACATGCTGCTCTCGGGTGGCCGGAGGGGTGACGGGCAGGGGTGGCGCGCAGGGGTGCCGGGAGGGGTCAGCGGGCGGCGTCGAGGACGTGCACCACGTCACCGACCACGATGACCGCCGGCGGCCGCACCTGCTCGGCGGCGACGGTCTCGGCGACGGTGCCCAGGGTGGCGTCGATCCGGCGCTGGGCGGCGGTGGTGCCCTCCTGGACCACGGCCACCGGGGTGTCGGCGGCCCGGCCGGCGGCGACCAGCCTGGCGGCGATGGCACCGATCCGCTCCACCGCCATCAGCAGCACCAGGGTGCCGCCGAGCTGGGCCGCGGCGTCCCAGTTGACCAGCGAGCGCGGGTCGTCCGGTGCGACGTGGCCGGAGATCACGGTGAACTCCTGGGTCAGGCCGCGGTGGGTGACCGGGATGCCGACGGCGGCCGGCACGCTGATCGAGCTGGAGATGCCGGGCACCACGGTGACCGGGATGCCGGCCTCGGCGCAGGCCAGCAGCTCCTCACCGCCGCGCCCGTAGACGTAGGGGTCGCCGCCCTTGAGCCGGACCACGAACCGGCCCGCCTTGGCGTGGTCGATCAGCGCCTGGTTGATCGCCTCCTGGGCCATCTGCCGGCCGTAGGGGATCTTGGAGGCGTCGATCACCTCGACGTGCGGCGGCAGCTCGGCGAGCAGTTCGCGCGGCGCGAGCCGGTCGGCGACCACCACGTCGGCGTCGGCCAGCAGCCGGCGGCCGCGCACGGTGATCAGGTCCGGGTCGCCCGGGCCGCCGCCGACCAGCGCCACGCCGGCCGCCCGCCGGCGGTACTGGCGGCTGCTCAGGCTGCCGTCCCGCAGGCCCTCGACGATGGTGGTGCGCAGCGCGGCGGAGTGCCGCGGGTCGCCGGTCAGCACCGCGACGGTGGTGCCCTCGTCGTGACCGGTGGCCGGGGTCCAGGCAGTGGCGGCCGCGGCGTCGTCGCTGCGGGCGCAGAACACCCGGCGGAGCTCGGCCTCGGCGCTGACCGCCTGGTTGACGGCCGGGTCGTCGGTGGCGACCAGCACGTACCAGGCCTCGGCGAGGTCGCCGTCGGCGTACCCGCGCTGCTGCCAGTCGATCTCGCCGGCGTCCGCCATCGCCTGGACGGCGGGGGTGGTGCCGGGCGAGATCAGCTCGATGCGGGCGCCCGCGGCTATCAGGGCGGGCAGTCGGCGCTGGGCGACGTGGCCGCCGCCGACCACCACGACCCGGCGTCCGGCGAGCAGCAGGCCCACGGGGTAGGGGGTGCGGCCCTCGGTGCTCGGGTGGGGGGTGGGTCCGGTCATCGGCGGGCTCCTGGGGGGCTCAAAAAGGGGTGCGGGTAGGGCGGCGCCCCGCACCGGCGCGCCCTCGGGCCGGTGCGGGGTCGGGGAGCGGTGGGCGTCAGCCCTTCTCGCTGACCCCGGCGGAGTCGAAGGTGGCTACATCGTGCATCGCGCGGGCCGCACTCTGCACCAGCGGGAGGGCCAGCAGGGCACCGGTGCCCTCGCCCAGCCGCAGGTCGAGGTCGATCAGCGCGCGCAGGCCGAGCTTGGCCAGCGCGGCCTTGTGACCGGGCTCGGCCGACCGGTGGCCGGCGATGCAGGCGGCCAGCACCTCGGGGGCGATGGCCTTGGCGACCAGGGCGGCGGCGCCGGCGATCACCCCGTCGAGGATGACCGGCGTGCGCAGCGAGGCGGCGCCGAGCAGGAAGCCGGCGATCGCCGCGTGCTCCAGGCCGCCGACGGCCGCCAGGGCGCCGATCGGGTCGCCCGGGTCGGGCTGGTGCAGGGCCAGCGCGCGGCGGATGACGTCGACCTTGCGGGCGTGCGTCTCGTCGTCGATGCCGGTGCCGCGACCGGTGACCTCGGCGACGTCGACGCCGGTGAAGACGGCGATCAGGGCGGCCGAGGCGGTGGTGTTGGCGATGCCCATGTCGCCGGTGATCAGGATCTTGTTGCCGGCCGCGACCAGGTCGCGGGCGGTCTCGATACCGGTCTCCAGCGCCTTGAGCGCCTCCTCCCGGGTCATCGCCGGGCCCTGGGTCATGTCGTCGGTGCCGGGCTTGACCTTGCGCGGCAGCAGGCCGGTGGTGCGGCCCTGCTGGATCGCCTCCGGCAGGTCCGCCTTGACGCCGATGTCGACCACGCAGACCTCGGCGCCGACCTGGGCGGCGAAGGCGTTGACCACCGCGCCGCCGGCCAGGAAGTTGGCCACCATCTGGCCGGTGACCTCCTGCGGCCAGGGGGTGACGCCCTGGGCGTGCACGCCGTGGTCGGCGGCGAAGATCGCCACGCAGGCGGGCTCCGGGATCGGCGGCGGGCACTTCCGGGACAGGCCGCTGAGCTGGGCGGAGATGATCTCCAGCATGCCGAGCGAGCCGGCCGGCTTGGTCATCCGCTTCTGCCGGTCCCAGGCCTCGCCGAGCGCCTTGGCGTCCAGCGGGCGGATGGTGCGCAGGGCCTCGGAGAGCACGCTGTGCGGCTGCTCGCCGGGCAGCGCGCGGTTGCCGTACTGCTCCTCGTGGACCACCCAGGAGAGCGGGCGCTTCTTGGCCCAGCCCTGCTGCTGCAGCTCGGGCTCGTCCGGGAAGGCGTCGACGTAGCCGACGCAGAGGTAGGCGACCACGTCCAGGTGCTCGGGCAGGCCGAGCTCGCGGACCATCTCCTCCTCGTCGAAGAAGCTGACCCAGCCGACGCCCAGGCCCTCGGCGCGGGCCGCCAGCCAGAGGTTCTCCACCGCGAGGGCGGCCGAGTACGGCGCCATCTGCGGCTGGGTGTGGCGGCCCAGGGTGTGCCGGCCGCCGCGGGTGCGGTCGGCGGTCACCACGATGTTGACCGGGGTGTCGAGGATGGCCTCGATCTTGATTTCCTTGAACTGCTTGGCCCGGCCCTTGGGCAGCGAGTCGGCGTAGGCCTCGCGCTGCCGCTCGGCGAGCGCGTGCATCTTGCGCCGGGTCTCGCTGGAGCGGATCACCACGAAGTCCCAGGGCTGCGAGTAGCCGACGCTGGGGGCGGTGTGCGCGGCCTCCAGGACCCGGAGCAGCACCTCGTGCGGGACGGGGTCCGGGCGGAAGCCGTTGCGGATGTCGCGGCGCTCGCGCATCACCTGGTGGACGGCCTGGCGGGCCTGGTCGTCGTAGCCGGGCGCGGCGGGCTGGCGCGGGGTCTCGGGCTCGGCGGGGGCCTCGGCGGCGGCTTCGGCCTGGGGGGCCTCGGCAGCGGGGGCCGCGTCGGGCTCGGCGGCCGCGTCGACCTGCGGGGCCTCGGGCGCGGGGGCGGCGTCGGCGGCGGGCTCCGCGGGAGCGGGGGCCTCGGCGACCTCGGCTGACGGTGCCTCAGCGGCGGGGGCGGCCTCGGGCGCCTCGGCGGGGGTCTCCGCGGTGGGCGCTATCCCCGGGGCCGGGTCGGCCTCGGTCGGGGCGGCGGCCTCGGGGGCGGGCTGCTCCGTGGCGGGCTGCTGCTCGGCGACGGCCGGGGCCTCGGCTTCGGCGGCGGTGACCTCGACGGCCGGGGCCTCGGCGGCCACCGGCTCGGCGACGACCTCGGCGGGCGGCGCGGCCGGCTGCGGCTCGGCGGGCACAGCAGCCTCGGTGATCGGCAGGCCGAGCGGGGCCGGGTCGGCGAGGAAGGCGGCGATCCGGCGCGGCTGCGCGGCGGCCGGGATCTCGGGCTGCGCCGGCGCCGGCTCGGCGGGGACCGCCTCGACGACGGGCTGCGGCTCGACGGGCGCCACGGCGACGGCCTCGGCGACCGGCGCGGCCTCGGCCACCGGCTGGGCGGCCGGGGCTTCGGGGGCCGCGGTCTCAGGGGCGACGGTCTCGGGAGCGACGGTCTCGGCGGGTGCGGCGGCGTCGGGCGCCGACAGGAGCACCACGGTCGGGTTGGCCTCGGCGGCCAGGGCCTGCGCCTCGACGCCGGCCGGCTCGGTGACCGGCTGCGGCTCGGCGGCCGGCTCGGTGACCGGCTCGAGGACGACCGGCTCGACGACGGCGACCGGCTCGACCACAACAGCCTCGGCGACCGGCGCGGCCACCACCGGCTGGGCGCCCTCGACCACCACGGCCTCGGCGACCGCAGCGTCGACGGGCACGGCCTCGGCGGGCACGGCCGGCGCCGCGGGCTGCTGCACCGGCGCGATCTGCGGCTCGGCGGACGCCGGCTGAGCCGGGATCACCACGGCCGGCGCGGGCGCCTCGGCCGGTGCCGCGACGGCCACCGGCG
>NZ_JBNQTI010000271.1:0-7576 GCF_050325825.1 Kitasatospora sp. LaBMicrA B282 | reverse complement strand
CTGCCGGGCCGTTCGGCGCGGGCTGCCCCGACCGGCCCGGCTCGCTCACACCGCCGGCTCGGCGGCACCGCGCTGCGCCCACCGGGTCACCGGCACCATCGCCGCCCCCGCGGCGGCGAGGAGCAGCCCGGCCACCAGCCAGCCGACCGGCCCGTGGCCGATCACGCCGACCGCGATCAGCCCCGGCCCGGCCATCGCGGCCGCGGCCGTGCCCGCGTTGTAGACGCCCTGGTACGCGCCGGCCGCGCCGTCCCCCGCCAGGTCGTAGCTGAGCGCCCAGCTGCCGGCCTGGGTGAGCACCTCGCCGAGGGCCTCGACCACCATGCCGAGCACCAGCAGCACGGTGGCGGCCAGCGGCGACAGCCCGTGCGCCAGGCCGACCAGCACGCAGCCGGCCGCCAGCAGCAGCCCGCCGCGCAGGCAGACCCGGGCTGCTTTGCCGGGCCGTTCGGTGCCGCGGGTGGCCCGCACCTGGAAGAGCACCACCAGCACCGTGTTGATCGTCATCCCGGCCGCGACCAGGGCCCGCGGCGCGTGGGTGTCGCGGACGATCCACAGCGGCACGCCGACCTCCAGCAGCGCGAACTGCAGGGTGAGCACGGCGTTCAGCACCGTGACGGTGAGGAACGGCAGGTCGCGCAGCGCCGGGTTGCGCCGCTCGGCCCGGGTCAGGGCCGGGCTCGGCGCGGCCGCGGACGGGCGGTCCGGCAGGCGCAGCATCCAGAGCGCCACCACCGCGTAGCTGACCGAGTTGGCGAGCACCGTGAGGTTGTAGGCGAAGCGGGTGTCGACCTGCAGGGTCAGACCGGCCAGCGCGCCGCCGAGGCCCATCGCCACGTTGGTGACGGCCCGCAGGTAGGCGCGCCCGGCCACCCGCTGCTCGGCCGGCAGCACCTCGGCGTAGAGCGTGCTGCGGGCCGCCGCGACCCCGCGGTCCAGCGCGGTGACCGTGCAGGCCAGCAGCAGGAAGGCGGGCAGGCCGTGCAGCAGCGGGAAGCCGGCGCTGAGCACCGCCTCGACGGCCACCAGCGCGACCACCACCCGCTTGCTGCCGAACCGGTCGGCGGCCCGCCCGGCCGGGATGCTGGCCAGCACCCCGCACAGGCCGGCCACGGTGAGCACCAGACCGGTCTGGGTCACTCCGTAGCCGAGGATCCGGGTGAAGTAGAGGGCGCTGACGGTGAAGTAGAGCCCGTTGCCGAGCGCGTTGGCCAGAGTGGTCCAGGTCAGCAGGCACAGCACCGGGTCGGTGGGCAACAGGCTGCCGGGTCTGCGGAGGGCAGGGGTCGGCGGGGCGGCCGTGGTGGTGGTCGTCATGGCGCAAGCTCAGCGCGGCGGCGTACGGTGCGGACACTGATTTAGCCCTGGCCTCAATCAAAGGGTCGGTATGTACCGCTTTCACCTCGGCCTCCATGACCTGGCCGCGATCTCCTTCGCCTGGTCGCCGCTGCACGAGACGGTGCTCAGTCTGCGGATGTGGACCCATCCGGGCGCCTACCCGGCGCAGCAGCCCTGGTTCCGCCGGCTGCGTCCGCTGTTCGAGCAGTTGGAGGGACAGCAGCTGCTCCGCTCGCTGACCTCCAGCAACCGCTACGTGCCGGACTTCCTGACGCCCCGCCCGACCGGCCCGGCGCCGAGCTTCCGGGCCGAGCTGAGCGTGCTGCGGGCCACCGACCCGGCCACCCTACGAGCCGAACTGGAGCCCGCCTTCCTGCCGCACGACGGTGCCCTGCCGCCGCTGCTGGCCGAGGGGCTGGCCGAGCCCTCGCAGCTGCTGGAGCGGATCTGCCTGGCCCTGGAGGAGTACTGGGAGGAGTGCCTGGCCCCGCACTGGTGGCCGCGGGCCCGCTCGGTGCTGGAGGCCGACATCGTCTACCGGGCCCGGACGCTGGCGCAGCAGGGGGTGGCGGCGCTGCTCACCGAGCTGGACCGGAAGCTCGCCTGGTCCGACGGCGTGCTGACGATCGACCGCGACTTCGGCCGCCCCGGGCTCGAGGTGGACGTCGAGGTGAGCCAGCGCGGCCTGGTCTTCATCCCCACCTGCTTCGTGAGCGCGGTGAACACCTCGATCAGCGCGGACTTCCCGCCCTCGATCAGCTACCCGGCCCGCGGCCAGGGCACCATGGCCGGCGCGCTGGATCCGCCGGCCGGCCCGCGGGCGCTGGAGCAGCTGATCGGCGCGCCCCGGGCCCGGCTGCTGACCCTGCTGGACGAGCCGGTCTCCACCACCGAGCTGGCGCTGCGGCTCGGGGTGACCCCGGGCGCGGTCAGCCAGCAGCTGGCGGTGCTGCTGGCCAACCGGCTGGTGACCCGGGCCCGGCACGGCCGCTCGGTGCTCTACCTGCGCAGCCCGCTCGGCGCCGAACTGTGCACCCGATCGTGACGGGCGGTCACCCGGGCCACCGGCACCGGACCATCGCCCGGTCACCTGCGGCGGGCCGTCACCCGTGACGGACGGTCACCCGAGCCACCCCGGCCGGACCAGCCCGGCCTCGTAGGCGAGCACCACCAGCTGCGCCCGGTCCCGCGCGCCGAGCTTCACCATCGCGCGGCTGACGTGGGTCTTCGCGGTGAGCGGGCTGACCACCAGCCGGCGGGCGATCTCCTCGTTGGACAGGCCGAGCCCCACCAGGGTCAGCACCTCGCGCTCCCGCTCGGTCAGCCGCGACAGCGCCGGGTCCACCCCCTGCTCCGGGCTCTTGGAACGGGCGGCGAACTCGCCGATCAGCCGGCGGGTGACGCCCGGCGAGAGCAGCGCGTCGCCGGCCGCCACCACCCGCACCGCGCGCAGCAGGTCGGCCGGCTCGGTGTCCTTGACCAGGAACCCGGCGGCCCCGCCGCGCAGCGCCTCGAAGACGTACTCGTCGAGCTCGTAGGTGGTCAGCACCACCACCCTGACCGCGGCCAGCTCCGGGTCGGCGGTGATCCGCCGGGTGGCCGCCAGGCCGTCCAGGCCGGGCATCCGGATGTCCATCAGCACCACGTCGGGGCGCAGCTCGCCGGCCAGCCGGACCGCCGCCGCGCCGTCGTCGGCCTCGCCGACCACGCCGATGTCCGGCTGGGCGTCCAGCAGCGCCCGGAAGCCGGCCCGGACCAGCACCTGGTCGTCCGCCAGCAGCACCCTGATCATCCGTCACCCTCCCGGTGGTCGAAGGCTCCTGCGATGGGCAGCTCGGCCCGGACCTGGAAGCCGCCCGCCTGTGGTCCCGCCGCCAGTGTGCCGCCCAGCCCCTGGGTCCGCTCCCGCATCCCGGCCAGTCCGTTGCCGCCGCCGGCCGGGTCCCCGGCGTCCGGGGCGGCGGCGGGTCCCGGGTCGGTGACGGTGACGGCGAGGGCCGTCGGGTCCTGCCAGTCGAGCAGCACCTCGGCACGGCGGGCCGCCGAGTGCCGGATCACGTTGGTCAGCGCCTCCTGGACGATCCGGAAGGCGGCCAGGCCCACCCCGGTGGGCAGCGCCCGCGGTTCGCCCACGGTGCGCACGGTGACCGCCAGGCCGGCGTGCCGGGCCTGCTCGGCCAGCTCGGGCAGCCGGTCCAGGCCGGGGGTCGGGGTGCGCGGGGCGGCGGCGTCCGGGTCGCGCAGCGTGCCGAGCACCTGGCGGACCTCGCCGAGCGCCTCCTTGCTGGCCGCCTTGATGGTCACCAGCGCCTGCCGGGCCTGCTCGGGCCGGTCGTCGATCAGCTCCAGCGCCACCCCGGCCTGCAGGTGGATCAGCGAGATGCTGTGCGCCAGGATGTCGTGCAGCTCGCGGGCCATCCGCAGCCGCTCCTCGTCCACCCGTCGCCGGCGGGCCGCCTGCCGGGCCGCGTACCGGGCGGCGGCCTGCTCGTGCCGGAAGCGCAGCAGCTCGGCGACCGCGGCCAGCAGCAACGCCAGGGCCGTGACGCCGAACTCGGGCCAGAAGCCGAGCCCCTGGCCGGCCCCGCGCAGCCACCGGCGCGGCACCGCGAAGGCGAGCAGCAGGTGGCCGGCGTAGACGGCGAGCAGGCTGAGCACCGCGGCCCGGCGCCGGCCGCGCCGCACCGCGGCGCAGTAGGCGACCGCGAAGGCGGCGAAGAACGGGCCGTACGGGTAGCCGGCGGCCAGGTAGCCGAGAGTCACCGCGGCGGTGCCGACCACCACCGGGCCGGGGTGGCGCCGGCGCAGCAGGAGCAGCGCCGGGCCGAGCACCAGCAGCAGGTAGCCGAGCGGGTCCAGCGGCACCCGGTGCGGCGCCTGGTGCCGGGCCGCGCCCGCGCTGCCGACCAGTTGCAGCACGCAGACCAGCAGCGCGGAGGCCACCGGCGGCCCGCCGCGGTGCGCCCGCGCCCACGGCGACCCCCAAGCGGGGCCGCTGCCGGCGTCACGGCCGGGGCCGCTGCCGGGGTCGTGGGTGCCGCCGGTCGGGCTGGTACCGCCAACGCTCATGCCGCCCAACCTAGGCCAGCCGCACCCCGGCGGACGTCAGCCCGCCGGGGTGGTCACCCGTACTCCCGCCGGAGTACGCGACGACGCACGTGACGGCCGCGGCCCGCGCCCCGGGTGCCGCCGCCGGTCAGCGCGAGGCCAGCGCCGCCAGCCGCCGGGCGGCCCGGTACTGGCGCAGGATCTGCGCGAAGGTGAAGTGCCCCTGGGTGGTGCGGGCGAAGGCCCGCCAGGCCGGGTTGATCAGGCAGACCGCCAGGTGGAACAGGTGCGGGCGCCGCTCGAAGGCCGCCAGCATCACCTTCCCCGCGCGCATCTCCACGCCCAGGCCCGCCTTCACCGCGAACGCGTAGTTCAGCGCCTGCCGCCGCACGTCGCCGGGGGCGGCCGCCTCGGCCACCTGCACCGCCCACTCGCCGGCCAACCGGCCCGAGCGCAGCGCGTAGGAGATGCCCTCCCGGGTCCACGGCTCCAGCAGCCCGGCCGCGTCGCCGGCCACCAGCACCCGGCCGCGGGAGAGCGGCGAGTCCTCGGCCCGGCAGCGGGTGAGGTGGCCGGACTCGATGGCGGGGGTGAAGCCGGACAGGCCCAACCGCCGGATGTAGTCGGCCAGGTAGCGCTTGGTCAGCTCGCCGTCGCCGCGGGCGGAGATCACCCCGACGGTGAGGCTGCCGGAGTCGGTCTTCGGGAAGACCCACCCGTAGGAGCCGGGCAGCGGGCCCCAGTCCAGGTGGATCCGGCCCTCCCAGGCCCGGGCCACCCGCTCGGGCACCGGGATCTCCGCCTCCAGGCCCAGGTCGATCTGGTCGAACGTGACCCCGACGTGCCGGGCGATCCGGCTGGCGCTGCCGTCCGCGCCGACCACCGCGCGGGCCTGCACCGAACGCCCGTCGGCCAGCGTGACCGCCACCGTGCGGCGGTCGGCCCCGCCCTGCTGCTCGACGCCGGTCACGCTGACCCCGGTGACCAGCACCGCGCCGGCCTGCTCGGCCGCCTCGACCAGGCGCAGGTCGAACTCGTTGCGGTTGACCAGGCCGAAGAGCATCCGCTTGGAGCGCCGGGTGCGGGTGTACCGGCCGTTCAGTGCGAAGGTGACGGCGTGCACCCGGTCCTGGAACGGGATCTTGAAGTCGGGCGGCAGGCTGTCCCGGGACGGCCCGATGATCCCGCCGCCGCAGGTCTTGTAGCGCGGGTGCTCGGCCTTGTCCAGCAGCAGCACCCGGCGGCCCTGCACGGCGGCGGCGTGCGCGGCCGAGGCGCCCGCCGGCCCGGCCCCGACCACCACGACGTCCCAGACGCCGGCGAGCGGGTCGGGGAGCCCGGCCGCCGCCGCGGCGGCGTCGGGGTCAGCGACACCGGGGTCAGCGGCATCAGGGTCACGGGCCGCGAGCCCGTCCGGAGTCCCGGTGGGCAGGTCGACCTCGGCGGTACTGGCCTCTGGAGTGCTGGCGGAGTCTCTCACGTCGAGTCATCCTATGCCGCCCGGAGCAACCGCCGCCCGCGCCACCAGCACCGGTCCGTCGGTGGTGCGCCGGGCGGCCCCTATGCTCGTGCGCACCGGAGAACACAGCTTCGGACAGTTTCCACCCGTGCATCCGACCCCACCCGTGCACCGCTTCCCGCTCCGAAAGAGATCCGTCATGACCGATCAGTCGCCCGATCTCGCGGCCGCCGTCCGCGCCCTGATGCCCCGTGCCCAGCGCGAGCTGACCGAACTGGTCGCCTTCCCGTCGATCGCCGACCCCGAGCTGGGCCTGGAGCGGGAGTGCCGGGCCGCGGCCGAGTGGGTCGCCGACGCGCTGCGCGCCGAGGGCCTGACCGCCGTTCAGCTGCTCGACACCCCCGACGGCACCCAGTCCGTCTACGGCGAGCTGACCGGCGTGCCGGGCGCGCCCACCGTGCTGCTCTACTCGCACTACGACGTCCAGCCGCAGCTGGACGAGCAGTCCTGGACCAGCCCGCCGTTCGAGCTGACCGAGCGGGACGGGCGCTGGTACGGCCGCGGCGCGGCCGACTGCAAGGGCAACATCCTGATGCACCTGACCGCCCTGCGGGCCCTGCGCGAGGTCGGCGGCCCGCAGCTGCCGGTCAACCTCAAGGTGATCGTGGAGGGCTCCGAGGAGCAGGGCACCGGCGGCATGGAGCAGTACGCGCTGGCCCACCCCGAGCTGCTCACCGCGGACGCCATCGTGATCGGCGACGTCGGCAACTTCGCCGCCGGCCTGCCGACCGCCACCGCCTCGCTGCGCGGCATCACCGAGGTGAGCGTCGAGGTCCGCACGCTGGCCGGCAACCTGCACTCGGGGGCCTTCGGCGGTGCCGCCCCCGACGCGCTCGCCGCGCTGCTGAAGATCCTCGCCTCGCTCTACGACGAGCAGGGCGCGACCGCGATCAAGGACCTGCCCGCCGACCAGACCTGGCCGGGCGTCAGCTACCCCGAGGAGCGCTTCCGCGCCGACGCCAGAGTGCTGGACGGGGTGGAGCTGATCGGCACCGGCGGCGTCGCCGACCGGCTCTGGGCCCGCCCGGCCGTGACCGTGGTCGGCATCGACGTCCCCTCGGTGGTCGGCTCCACCTCCTCGGTGCAGTCCGCCGTCCGGGCCAAGGTCAGCCTGCGGGTGCCGCCGGGCATGTCGATCGAGACGGCCCAGGACGCGCTGGTCGCCCACCTGGAGCAGGCCGCCCCCTGGCAGGTCCAGCTGACCGTGACCCGGCTCTCCGGCGGCCACCCGTTCTCGGCCGAGACCTCCGGCCCGGCCTACGAGGCGCTCGGCGAGGCGATGCACGAGGCGTTCGGCACCGAGATGGTGGTGGCCGGCGAGGGCGGGTCGATCCCGCTCTGCAACACGCTGCGCACCCTCTACCCGAAGGCCGAGATCGTGCTGATCGGCGTCGAGGAGCCGACCACCCAGATCCACGCGGTGAACGAGAGCGTGGACCCGGCGGAGCTGGAGCGGATGGCCCTGGCCGAGGCGCTCTTCCTGCGGCGGTACGCGCAGACCTGGCGCGGCTGACGGCGGGGCGGGGAGCGCCCGTGCTCCCCGCCGGCCGGCGCGCGCCCGCCCGCCTGCCGTCACCCGGCCACGGGCGGGCGGTCAGCGGCGCGCCGACCTGCCGGCCCGTCGAGCAGCGCTCGACCACCCGCCGGCTCTGCCGGCCACGCCTACAAGCC
>NZ_JBNQTI010000270.1:0-7584 GCF_050325825.1 Kitasatospora sp. LaBMicrA B282 | reverse complement strand
GGTGCGTGCATCGGCGGCGCCGAGGAGGGAGTCCATGCGGAGCATCGGCGACTGACGAGAAGCCGTCGAGGTGCGTGCCCCGGCGTCGCCGCGCAGACGGGGGTTTGAAGACAGGCCCTAGCGGCTTGTTCGAATCCGATTCCACGGACGACTCCTCTTTTTCCGGTCGACCGTCCGAACGGGCAGATCAGTCCATGATCGTAGGACGGCACGACCGTGGAAGGCGCCGTTTGGAGGGACGGAATCGAGTGGCTAGCGAGGTCTCTGGCGGGAGTGCCTTGTCATGTCCATCCCTCTGGTGGAGAATGGGCACATTCACGTCGTGACCGTTGGAGTGTCGGCTATGAATGCCGGGGAATCCGACCAGGGCCGCGACTCGCCTGAGGGCGTAGCCAGCAGTTCTGGACAGCTCAGCCCGAGACAGCAGGCCCTCAACGTCCGTGCCTTCAGTGCGGTGGTGGCCAAGTTCAGAGACGCTCTACTCGAAGGCCCCGACGCCCTGAGCGTGGCCCGAGACATCGTTAGCGCGTTCGCGGACAGCAAGGCCTCGGGAGGTCCGACCAGGACCGAGGTCTGGACGCTGATCGAGGAGCGGTCCTCATCGCAGTACGACCAGGCCTTCTTTGATTCGCGGTGGGCGATCTTCGAACACTACGGCGCGATCCAGCCGTACATCGCCAAGAAGCACCAGCAGCGGTACGCCCTTCACCCGGCGGTAGGGCCGGCTATCCTGGTCCACGAGCGTCTGCGCCGTCACCGGGGAATCGATGAACTCGCCGCTCTCCTGGACGAGACCAGTGCTCTGATCGGCCAGAGCATCCGCGACCGCGCAACCATCGAGAGCAACATCCGTCACTCCCGGCAGATGCTGACCCTCTACGCAATCCACCTCGAACGCCTTGTGGCAGACGCCAGCCTGAGAGAGCTGGCGGAGGGGCAGCGAGAGCACAACCACCCGGGGCTGCGGGATAAGATCATCTTCCTCAATCAGGCTGTCTCCGCGCACTTCCCAGGGGACCATGCCTTGGACTTCCAGGCCGTCGGTCTCCTGAATGCCGAGCAGCGCTACCAGCAGGCGTTGAACGCCGCAGTTCAGAGAATCGTCGAACAGGGCGGCAGAACCCTGGACTTCGACGTGCTCAGTGCGGAGGAGTATCTCGAAGCTGCCCGGCACGCTCCGCTGGCCCAACTCGCTCAGTTCGGCGACTGCCTGGTCGTGGATCCCCCGGCTGTCTGGATCGATGCGGGGACACTCATGATGGCCGTCGAGGAGTTCGCCCCTTACCCTCGCGTGCGCCGCAGGCCGTCCATGCCGAAGGTGCCCTTGGAGCCGGACCCGGTCCAGCGGCTCGGGGAGGCCCGAACCCGCGAACGCAGCCGACAGGAACACCTGGCCGAGCGGGTCCTGGTGGAATGCGACCGGGTGGATCTAACCGGCGAGCTGCAGCGCTCCCGCTGGCGGGCCGCCGCCCGTCTGCTCGCGGACTTGATCGGACTGGACGCCGATCCCGAGGCCCCGTACCGCCTGGAGATCGCCATCGCTCTGATCGTCGACCGCATCGGCTGGGTCACCTACCTGCACCCGATCACGCTGCACCGTACCGAGGCCCGGGCGATGATCCCGCCTCGCCACCCGCGCCGGAGGGAAGGCCATGAGGCTCCATGACCCCGCCTACCTCCTGGCCGCTGCCCGGGCACAGGGCCTGCTGGACGCCACCGCCATCGAAGACCAGGCGATCGACAGAGCCCAGCAGCAGGCCCATCGCTGCGGTCGTCGCCTTGTCGAGTGCGCCGGCCCTATCCCGCCGCCCGCGCTCACCGCTGGCCGCACCGCAGGTGCCCGCCGAGCGCTCGCCCTGGGGTGGTTGGTGCCGCCGGTCCCCGAAGAAACCGCCGCCTACCCCGTGCGGCGCCTCAGCCCGACCCAGTCGCTCACCTTCGCAATGTGCCTCAGCGCCGCATGGGCTGACATGCGCAGGCCCCCCTACCCCGGTGAGGCCTTCACCCGGGCGGAGATCATCGACGCCCTGATCGAGATCGGCGCCGACTCGAAAGCCGTCAAGGACGCCCTCGATACCGAACTCCCGCTGCTTCTACTGGTCTACACCGACGGCGGACACCTTCATCTCGGTCCGGCCGTTGCTGGCCTTCCCGACACGTTCGCCGAGGCCATGCGCCGGCTGCGCGACCACCTTCCCCAACCACCCCGGGCCGCGGCCCGGGACGTCGAGGACGACGAGCCATGAGCGACACCCTCTCCGAACGTGAAGAGACCCTGGTGCAGGCGGCCATGGCCGCTGTGGAGACAGCAGACGGCCTCGTGCCGGCCGAAGCGCTGCCCGCGCTGAGTAACGACGCCCTGCGTGTCATTGTGGCCCGCCGTCTCAAGGCTGGCGGCCGCACGCTTCTGTCACGCGAACACCGCACCATCACCGGTTACACCAGCGGCTACGACGACACCGTCGCCGCGCAACTGGCTGCCGATGGCATCGGACTGCTCCCGGAGATCGACCGTGCGGTGCTGGCCATCGTGCTGCTGCGCACCGTTGCCATCCCCCGAGCCGGCGGAAAACACCACTCCACCTCCTGGCTCAGTGACGGCCCGGGTACCTCCATTACCGAGATCCACGCCAACACCGACGACCACGCGACCTACGCACTGATCCGACCCGCAGTGCGGCGACTCAAGGCCAGGCGTCTTGTGCGCACCGGCTACCAAGGACAACTCCTGCCCGGCCCGGCCCTGCTGCGCCTGACCGACGCCCAGTCCGCGCACCTCTGGGAGGACCTGGTCCTGGTCACCCTGCCCGGCTCGCTGTACGCGACGGTCATCCGACGGCGACGGGAGCAGGGGGAGAGCAGGGCACCGTCCCCGCCAGCTGAGGAACTTCAGCCATGACTACCCAAGCAACTATCACTGAACCCAGCAGCACACGCGAAGTGGATCTCGGCGTCATTGGAGACCGTCAACTGATCGCGGTGCAGATGTTCGACATCGCCCGCCACCCGTCGCCTGCTGTCGTCACGGTTCCCGGATGCTTCGTCGCGGTCACTGGCAAGGGGCCCGAGGACTCAAACGAGTCCGGGAAGACCAGCTGGCTGGCCGCGGTGGCCCTATTGCTCGGCGACCCCGAGTGGCGGATGTACGGCGCCGGTCCGGCAGCCGTGGCCCAGCTGCTGTTCGAACCCGACACCGCCGGCGTCGCAGCCCAACGCTACCCGGCGGCCACCTTTGGCTTCATCGCTGGCGTCTTCGCCGACCCGGACGACGTTCTGAACACCGCGCACACCGTCTGGATGCGGATCGCCGCCACCGCCCCATACGTCCAAGTCCGCCACACCCCGGGAATCCACCTGGCCACCTCCCATGACGATGAGGAACGCCACCAGAGTGCACCCGCGACCTTCAATTCCCTGCCCGCCCCGTCGCTCGGGGCCATTCAGTACGCCGAGCGCCTGTACGGGCCAGTTCCGCGCTGCCTGGCCTACCTGACCTCCCGCGGTAAGCGCCGCGGCGGGCCCTCCCTGCTCAAACTCGAAACAGGTCTGTTCACCCCGGCCGGTATCGGAAACGCCCTGATCGACCTGACCGGGCGGGCCCAGCTCCTCGACACGGACCAGGCTGTGCGTCACGACCTGGCGCGGGAGATGGCGCAGCTCACCGAGCTGGAACGCGACAACGAGCACGCCCTCGTCCAGGAAGAGGCGGCCCTACAGGCAGTTGAACAGCGGGACAAAGCACGAGCCAACCTCGCCCAGGCCGACCGTTTCTGGCAGCTGCACTACGCCAGCGGACTGCTCGAGGTCCTCGACAAACAGGACCAGCTGACGAGCGAGAAGGACGATCTCCGCGCGCCACTCGAGGACGCCGGGCGCGCTGTTGCGCGCGCCCGCGCCGAGCTGGAGGGCCTGCGCGATACCGCACAGGTCGACCAAGCCTTCCGCGCGGCATTCCAGGCCCAGCAGCGAGCCAAGCACCGCCTCGATGAGGTCCGGGCCCGGGAAGCGGCCCTCGCCAACGACATCGCCCGCACCGAGGAGCAACTGCGCGTGGAAGAACAGGAAGCCGTCGGGGCCCACGGCACCCTGGACGAGGCCCGCAACGCTGCCGCCGACGCACGCAAGGAGACTTTGAGTGCCGAAGTGCGCCGAAGCGCGGCTCAAGCCGCCCACGTCGCGACCGTCAATGACATCGAGCAGGCCGAACGCGGCCACTACGGGCAGGCCGGACGCACCGTCGAGATCCTCACCGACGCCGACATCGACGCCGTCGGCCTGCTCGATGCCCTCGACGTCCCGACCCCGCAGCGAGCCCGCTGGGAGGCACGCCTGTCCCTCTACCGCGACGCCGTCTGCATCGACGCCGACCAGGCCGAATCCGCCGCCGCGGCACTGGCCGACCAGCCCGGAGCCGTCCTCGTTCTGCGCCACACCGGCCCGGGCGCGCGCTCGCCGGCCTTCGCCCCGCCCGCACTACGGCCCTTCCTCCACGCCCTGGCCGAGCGCCTGCAGACCACCACCGACCCGGTCACCGCCCTCGACGAAGAGCTCGGCCTGCACATCCTGGGCGGATTCCCCCACCCCATCACCGGCCGCACCACCCTGCTCGAACGACTGCACGATGCAGCGGACAAGGCCCAGAAAACCCTCCGAACCGCCGAGGCAACGGTGCACCTGGCACAAACCGCGCAGACAGACGCCGAACTGCTCGTCCACCGGCTGCAGCACGCCGAACAGGCCGCCAAACTGCGCCAACGCCGCCAAGCCCTCGAACGCGACAGCACCGAGATTGCACGGCAGCTCCCACAGCTGGAGACGGCCTCCGCCGAGGCGCTTGAAGAACAGCAGGCCGCCTACGCCAGGCAACAGACCCTCGAACTCCAACGACGCGTCGCCGACAACCGAATCCGCAAGACCTCCGAGGACGAAGACAAGATCAAGAAGCAACGCGAAGACATAGACCGCGAACTCACCGCGCTCAACATCCCATACTGGCTCGAGCGCGCCGGCAGCCGCGAACAAGCCCGCACCGCTCTGCACCTGCCCCAGCCAGGCCAGCAACCAGACCCACAAGCCGAGCCGCCAGAGCGACGCAGCGAGATCATGCTGCGAGAACTCGCCGGACGCCACCTCCTCCAGGCCATGTTCGACCTCAGCATCGACTCCATCACCGGCGCCAACGCCCCCACCCCGGCCATCGCCAACGCCGTCCAACTGCGCGCCAACCAAGCCGGTGACGACGGCTCCCGCCAGTTCGTCAAGGCCGACGCCTTCGAAGAACCCGCCAACACCATCCAGGACTGGCTCGACACCCGCGCCGACACCGACCGCGGAACCCGAGCCCGCGTACTCGCCAACCGCGAGGAACGCGAGCTCGGCCTCACCGCTGCCCAGCAGACCGTCACCGACCTGCACGACAGCGTTCAGGCCATGCAGGACGGTATCGCACTGCGGCTCGACCAGGCCCTGCAGGACATCGAGAACGCCCTCGACCGCCTCAACCGCGAAGCCGGCCTCTACGGCGCCGAGCTGCACCGCACGCTCACACCGCCAGCATCGCTGTCCGACCTGTGGCGCTGCGAGATCATCCCGCAATGGCGCCGCACCCCGGGCGGCAGGATGCTTCCCTACGACAACATCACTAACGCCGCGCAGGAGAAGCTGTTCTCCATCCACCTCGTCCTTGCGGCCCTCCTGGCCTCCCCTCACCCGCGCGGCCGGGTCCTCATCCTTGACGAACTGGGTGACGCGCTCGGATACCACCACCGCCGCGAGGTGCTCTCCGCGATCTCCGAGACGGCTGAGCGGCACGGCATCACCGTCTTGGGAACCTGCCAGGAGACCATGGTCGACGATGCCGCCGACTACTTCGGAGGCCTGCTCTACTTCCACTACCCCAGCCACACCGAAGCCCTCAACACCGCCACCCGCATGTTCGGTTACGACGCCAACAACGACCGAGTCGAGATCACCCTCGACGCACTGCTCGCCGGACGCACCTGGTGGTGAACATCCTGACCGGCCCACCCCACCACGGGCCGGTGGCCCATCTGGCCGACATCCCGCTCGGGCTCTCGGCGCGATTCGTCCGACCCGCCGGCCGCCAGGCTGTCGGTGCCCACAATGCGCCGCGTAGAGCGCAAGGCCCGGCGCGGGACAGGCACATCGACCTGGTGCCCGTCACGCCGCCGGAGCCGGCCACCGGCGACCAACTCCTCTCCTCCCGGCCCCCAGGTGACCGCGGCTTCATCCTCGGTGGGTCGAGACGGGAATGGAGCACCGTGAAGGAACGCTTCGGAGACGCAGCCTGGACCCTGGCCCTCGAGCTCGTGCGGGCCGGAATCGTCACTGTGCGCTGCGAGGTGGCCGACGACCTCACCATCGGTGCCCCCGTGCGCTGGTACCTGACCACGGCCGGTCGCGGTCACGCCAGGCTGCACCACGACGCCCGGGACGAGCAGAACCAACGGCTGACACGAACGCTCGAACGAGCCCGCGCCGACATCGCCAGCCTTCCCGCACTGCCCGAGGGCATCGCCCGGCAGGACCTTCAACGGCTCGACGAAGCACTCGCCCGAGAAAAGACCCGACCGGTGCCCGCGCACCGGCGCATCGCAGTCCTGACAGCCCTCGCCGACGACCTGTGCCTTGGCACCCGACACACCAGCACCCGGGCGTTCTCCCTCGCCCACACCCGCGACACCAAAACCTGGGACGACGCCGACCGAATCCTGCGCGACTCTGGCGTCCCAGCCACCCTGGTTCAGGCCCTGGGACTGCACGGGCGCAGCCGTATCGGCCTCGGCGGACCCATCACCGCCACACCAGCCGGCCAGCGGCGCCGCCTGGACGGCCTGGGCGTCGTCCTCCTCCCCACGGCGACCAGCGACCTGCACCTCCAACTCCGCACCCACACCCTGATCATGGTGGAGAACCTCCAAGCCGCAGACGCCCTCTACCGCGCGCTCGAAGGACACCCCCAACCACCCGGAATCCTGTACCACGCCGGCATGCCAAGCCGCGAAATTCTCCAGCACATCGCCGAACTCGGCGCACAGGCCGACCGCATCATCATTGCCCCTGACGCCGACCTCGGCGGCACCCGTATCGCCACAGCCATCTGGAACTCGCTCCCCCTGACCGCCCGTAACAACGCCGTGATCTGCGATGTGGGACAGGCGCCCGGCCACACACAGCAGGACCCGTGGCCACCCAACAGCCCGATCTGGCAGGACCTTCAAGCGATGCTCGCCGGCCCCGCGGCGTCCCTCGCCCAGGGATGCCTCCGCCGCGGCTACCCTGTCGAACAAGAAGGATGCATCGTCGACACCGTGCTGGCCCTCATCCACACCACAAGCTCCTGATGGACACTGGAGGTCTTACTGACTTCGGCGCTTCAAGGTGATTGGCTTGTTTGTGTGGCTGACTGGCAGCGGGGCCTTGCCCAGGTAGCGGCAGTGACGGGCGCTCGACGGCCTTGATGTCATCGGAGGGGATCAGACCACGGGGTACCGGCCGGCTGTCGAGCTCGTGATCGCCGCGAGAGCGTGCCAGAGGCCCGGTTCGCCGGGTACGTGGTCGCTC
>NZ_JBNQTI010000269.1:0-7641 GCF_050325825.1 Kitasatospora sp. LaBMicrA B282 | reverse complement strand
GGGGGAGGAAGAGGGGGGGGGAGCGGTAGGCCGGGCGGCCGGGGTGCCGTGATGACCGGCTGGCCCGCCGCCCCCGCCGCGGTGCTCGAACCCGCGGAGCTGCCGCCGCAGCCCGGCCCGCCCCGGGTCAAGGTGCTGCACGTGATCACCCGGTTCTGGGCCGGCGCCGGCGGCAACACCCTGATGACCGCGGTCGGCATGGACCCGCGGGTCTACGAGGTCTGGGTGGCCGGCGTGCCCGGCGGTCCGCTCTGGGAGCGGGCCCGGGCGGCCGGGGTGCGCACCGTGGAGCTGCGCGGCTTCCGCGAGGTGCTCGCGCCGGGCGACCTGCTGGTGCTCTGGCGACTGGTCCGGCTGATCCGGCGCGAACGCTTCACCGTGGTGCACACCCACTCCGCCAAGGGCGGCTTCCTCGGCCGCTTCGCCGCCCGGATCTGCCGCACCCCGGTGGTGGTGCACACCTTCCACGGCCTCAGCTTCCACGACCGGATGCCCCCGCTGCGCCGGGCGCTCTACCGCCGCCTGGAGCGACTGCCCCGCAGCAGCACCCACGCCTTCCTCGCGGTCGCCCCGCAACTGGCCCGCGAGGTGGTCGAACAGCGGCTGGCCCCGCCCGGCCGGGTGCGCGTGGTGCCCTCGGCGGTCGACCTGGAGGACATCCCGACCGACTACGACCCGGCGGCCCGCTGGGAGCTGGGCTTCCCCGAACACGTCCCGCTGGTCGGCACGGTCGGCCGGATCGACCGCCAGAAGGCGCCGCTGGACTTCGTCCGGATGGCCGCCGCGCTGCGCACCACCCATCCGTCGGCCGCCTTCGTGATGGTCGGCGACGGCCCGCTGGCCGACCAGGTGCGGCAGCTGGCCGCCGAGCTGGACGTCGAGGTGCACCTGACCGGCTACCGCCCCGATGCGGCGCGGCTGGCCGCCGGTCTGGACGTCTTCGTCATCTCCTCGCTCTACGAGGGCCTGGGCCGGGCCCTGACCGAGGCGCTGGCCGCCGCCCGCCCGGTCGCGGCCACCTGCGTCAACGGCATCCCCGACCTGGTCGAACCGGGCGCCACCGGCCTGCTGGCCGCCCCCGCCGACCCCGCCGACCTGGCCCGCGCGGTCGGCTGGCTGCTCGACCACCCCGACGCCGCCGCCAAGATGGGCCACCAGGGCCGCGCCCGGGTCCGCGCCGCCTTCGACCCCGCCACCATGTGCAGCCAGATCGACCACTGCTACCGCGACCTCCTCGGCCTGCCTCCGGCAGCCCGCTGACACACCGTCACGGCGGCCGGGCCGGCCAGGCCCTGGCGCCCGGGGCCGCCGGGTGGCACGGTGGGCGGATGGCACCCGAGCGGACGGAACCCGAGCTGGTCCCCGGCACCGACGCCGATCGGGCGTTGGTGGCCAACCTGCTCCAGCTCTACCTGCACGACCACTCGCAGTACGCGCAGGTCGAGCCCGACGCGTCCGGCCGCTTCGAGTTCCCGTGGCTGGACGACTACTTCGGGCGGCCGGGCCGGGAGTGCTGGGTGATCCGGGCCGACGGGCGCCCGGTCGGGTTCGCCCTGACCCGGGACGGCGTTCCGGGGGACGAGGACGCCTGGCACCTGGCCGAGTTCTTCGTGCTCCGGGCGCACCGGCGGCGCGGGCTGGGGCGGCGGGCCGCGCGGCTGGTGCTGCAACGGCACCCGGGGTGGTGGACGCTCTCCTACCTGGCGAACAACACCCCGGCCGCCGGGCTGTGGCCGGCGCTGGCCGCGGAGCTGTCCGGCGGGCGGGTACGGCGGGTGGAGCAGGCGCAGACGCAGCCGGCGGCACCGGCACCCCGCTACCGGCTGCGTTTCGAGGTGCCCGCGCCCTGAGCCGCCCTAGCGGTGGGGGTGGGGGCGGGCGGGTCCCGGCTCCTGGAGGGCGCGGCGCAGCGGCGGGGCGAGGTGCCGGACGATTTCATCGGGCGTCATCGAGACCACCGGTTCGAGGCGCAGCAGGTACCGGGTGACGATCAGCCCCGCTACCTGCGAGCAGAAGGCCGCGGCCCGCTTGCGGGCGGCCGGGCCGCCGAGCCAGGCAGCCACCCGGTCCACGATCTCGCGTTCCACCACCTCCTTGACCAGCGCCGCGAAGGCCTCGTCCTGGCTGGCGTTGCGCAGCATGGCGAGCAGGGTGGGGCCGGCCACCGGGTCCTCCCAGACCGTCAGCAGGCCGCGCAGCACGCGTTGCGGGAAGTCGACGCGATCCCCTTCCAGGGCCTTGACCAGCACCTCGGCGGGATTGGCCGCGAGCGCCAGGGCGGCGCCGAACAGGCCCTTCTTGGAGCCGAAGAAGTAGCTGATCAGGGCGAGGTCGACGCCGGCCTCGGCGGCGACCGAGCGCAGCGTGACGGCGTGGTAGCCCTCGGCCAGGAAGCGGCGGCGGGCGATGTCGAGGATGACGCCGCGGGTGTCGGGACTGCCGGGGCGGCGACCGCGCGGCGCGGATTTATTCATCACCATGGAAATCCTAGCCGCGGCGGGACCACGCTGGCCAGGTCAACACCCCTCCTGTCCCGCCAGGGAGCGCACACCATGACCGCCGTCGACGCCACCTCGAGGCCCGCCTCCACCTCCTCTCCGACACCCGACGCTCCGACCCCCGACACTGCGACGCCCGACACTGCGACGCCCGACACTGCGACGCCCGCCGCCCCCGCCGGCCGGCACTCCCTGGTGCTGGCCGTCACCTGCCTGGCGCTGGCCACCGTGGTGGCCGCGATGTCCTCGTTGAACGTCGCGCTGCCCGAGATGGCCCGGGCGACCCACGCGAGCCAGACCCAGCTCTCCTGGATCATCGACGCCTACAGCCTGGTCTTCGCCGCGCTGCTGCTGCCGGCCGGCGCGCTCGGCGACCGGTTCGGGCGCCGCCGGGCCCTGCTGGCCGGGCTCGGCGTCTTCGGTGCCGTCTCGGTGGCCGCGCTGCTGACGAGTTCGCCCACCGTGCTGATCGGCCTGCGCGCCGCGCTCGGCCTCGGCGCGGCGCTGGTGATGCCGGCCACCCTGTCCACCATCACCGCGACCTTCCCGCGCGAGCAGCGGGCCCGCGGGGTGAGCGTGTGGGCGGCGGTCGCCGGGGCCAGCGCGGTGCTCGGCCTGCTGGCCTCCGGCTCGCTGCTCCAGGAGTGGTCCTGGCGCTCGGTCTTCCTGCTGAACGTGCTGCTGGCGGCCGTGGCGCTGGTCGGCACCCTGCTCGTGGTCCCGGAGTCGGCCGAGCCGGGCCGCCCCGCGCTCGACCGGGTCGGCGCCCTGCTGGCGGTGGCGGGCCTGGGCACCCTGGTCTACAGCGTCATCGAGGCGCCGCTGAACGGCTGGGGCAGCCTGCGCACGGTCGGCGGGATCGGCCTGGGCCTGCTGGTGCTGGCCGGCTTCGTCGGCTGGGAGCTGCGTCGCCGGCACCCGCTGCTGGATCCGCGGCTCTTCCGCAACCGGGCGTTCGCGGCCGGCGCGCTCTCCATCACGCTGCAGTTCTTCGCCTTCTTCGGGTACATCTTCGTGGCCATGCAGTACCTCCAGCTGGTCCGCGGCGACAGTGCGCTGCGGGCGGCGGTCGGCGTGCTGCCGATGGCGGCGGCGCTGGTGCCCGCCTCCCGACTCAGCCCGCGGCTCACCGCGCGGCTCGGCGTCCGGCGCCCGTGGCTGGCCGGCCTGCTGCTGGTGGCCGGCGGCCTGGCGCTCTTCGCCCAGCTGGACGCGGGCAGCTCGTACTGGCTGCTGGTCGCCGCCCTGCTGCCGCTCGGCGCCGGGATGGGACTGGCGATGACCCCGGCCACCACCGCGGTGACCGACGCCCTGCCGGCCGCATTGCAGAACGTCGGCTCGGCCGTCAACGACCTCTCCCGCGAGCTCGGCGGTGCGCTCGGCATCGCGGTGCTGGGCAGCATCCTCAGCGCCTCGTACCGCAGCCACCTGCGGCTGCCCGGCGCCCCCGAGCACGTGGTGCAGGCGGCCCGCTCCTCGCTCGGTGCGGCCGCCGCGCTGGGCGGGCCGGCGCTGGACGCGGCCCGCACCGCGTTCGTCGCCGGGATGCACGACGCGCTGCTCGGCGGGGCCGCGGTGGTCCTGCTGGCCGCCCTCGCGGTGGGCGCGCTGCTCCGCCGGTCCGCGGGCGCGGCGCGCGACTGAGCCACGGTTGCGGTGGTGGGGACCCGGGCCACCGGCCGGGTCCCCATCGGCTTGGTCAACCAGCGCTTTCCTCAGCTGATCTGACGAACAGTCACCCAGTCCCACCCCGATCGCGGGATCCGTGCAGTGGACACGCTAACCTGGAAGGGTGGAGACGGATGCGGGACGCGAGATCGCCGACGCGCTCGGGCTGCTGCTCAAGCGCACCACCCGGGCGCGGCTGTACCAGGAACTCACCGAGAACCTGGGCGACGACCTGGACGAACTCACCTACCCCGTGCTCAGCGGCCTGGCCCGGACCGGCCCGCGCAGCGCCGCCGAGCTGGCCCAGGAAGTGGGCCTGGACCGCTCCAACGTGACCCGCCGGGCCAGCCGCCTGGAGCAGGCCGGTCTGCTGAGCCGCGAGCCCGACCCCGCCGACCGCCGGGCCACCCTGCTGGTCCTCACCCCGCTGGGCGAGGAGACCATCCGGCTCACCCGCGACCGCCTCGCCGAGCGGATCACCGCCGCCCTGGCCGACTGGCCCCCCGGCGAGGCCCGCACCTTCGCCCACCAGCTCCACCGCTTCGTCACCGAGGGCCCGTTCACGACCGACCACACGCCGCCGGCCTGACAGTCGACCCACGAATCACGCCGTGACACGCGACCCGGTCACGCCGTAACACCCGGCCCGGCCGTTGCGCAAGGCAATTCAACAGTGCTGTTATAAAAACTGTTATAACAGCACTGTCAGATCAGCCGAGGAGAGCGCAGATGCCCGAGCTCCACCCCCCGATCGAACCGCACCAGCACGGTCTGCTCGACGTCGGCGAAGGCAACCAGGTGTACTGGGAGGTCTGCGGCAACCCGGCGGGCAAGCCCGCCCTGGTGGTGCACGGCGGCCCCGGGTCCGGCTGCACCGCCACGCCGCGGCGGCTCTTCGACCCCGCCGAGTATCGCGTGGTCCTCTTCGACCAGCGCGGCTGCGGTCGCAGCACCCCGCACGCCGCCGACCCGGCCACCGACCTCCGGCACAACACCACCGACCACCTGATCGCCGACATGGAGCGCCTGCGGGTCCACCTGGGGATCGACCGCTGGCTGCTGTACGGCGGCTCCTGGGGTTCCACCCTGCTGCTCGCCTACGCCGAGCGCCACCCCGAGCGGGTCTCCGAGATCGTGATCGCGGCCGTCACCACCACCCGGCGCTCCGAGATCGACTGGCTCTACCGCGGCGTGGGCCGGTTCTTCCCGGAGGCCTGGCAGCGCTTCGTGGCCGGCGCCGGCGGCACCGGTCCGGACGGCGACCTGCTCGCCGCCTACGCCCGCCTGACGAACCACCAGGACCCGGAGGTCCGGGCCCGCGCCACCGAGGACTGGTGCGCCTGGGAGGACGCGGTGCTCTCCGGCGAGACCAGCGGGACCTCCCGCCCCTACGGCGACCGCCCGACCGCCGCCCGCACTGCGCTGGTCCGGATCTGCGCACACTACTTCTCCCGGGGCGCCTTCCTCCCCGAGGGCGAACTGCTGCGCGAGGCCGGGCGACTGGCCGGCATCCCCGGCGTGCTGATCCACGGCCGGCAGGACATGGGCGGCCCGCTGACCACCGCCTGGGAGCTGCACCAGGCCTGGCCGGGCTCCGAGTTGATCGTCGTCGAGGACGCCGGCCACCTCGGCGGCGCCGAGACCAGGGGCCACCTGCTGACCGCCCTGGAGCGGTTCGCCGCCCCGGGCACCGCCGGCTGAGCGGTGGACCTCCCAGCACGACGACCACCGCCCGTACGGCCCCTACCGTACGGGCGGTGGGTCATCGCCGCCCGGACACCCCCGCGACCCGGGCGACCCCCGCCGTCAGCTCGGCCGCCGGCGGAGCTTCTTCACCTCCCGGTCGAGGGCCCAGGCGTCGGCGACCGGCCCGAGGTGGCCGAGCTTGTCGGGGTTGCTCACCCCGCGGATCGCCTGGATCTGCCCGTCGAGCACGTCGAGGACCAGCGTCTGCAGGATCCTGCCGTCCCGGTCCCGGAGGACCGCGCCGGGCTGGGCGTTGACCTCCTGCCGCTCGAAGAAGACGTCGATCCGCATCAGCCACGGGTACACCGTGCCCAGCACCCGGGCCACGTTCGCCGCGCCGACGACGGGCCTGGCGAACTGCGGGGTCTTGCCGCCGCCGTCCCGGACCAGCTCCACGTCGGCGGCCAGCAGGCCCTGCAACCCGTCGATGTCGCCGTCCTGCATCGCCTCGAAGAACCTGCGCGCCAGCTCCTGGCGTTCCCGCCGGTCGGCGGCGAACCGCTGCCGCCCGTCCGCCATGTGCCGCCGGCCCCGCACCAACAGTTGGCGGCAGGCCGACTCGGACCGCCCCACCGCGGCGGCGACCTCGTCGAAGCCGAAGCCGAACACCTCGCGCAGCACGAAGACCGCCCGCTCCAGCGGGCTGAGCCGTTCCAGCAGCAGCAGCGCCGCCATCGACACCGAGTCGGCCAGTTCCACGGCCCGCGCCGGATCCTGGTACGGATCGCTCAGCAGCGGCTCCGGGAACCAGGGGCCCACGTACTCCTCCCGCCGCACCCGCGCGGAGCGCAGCACGTCGATGGCGATCCGGGTCACCGTGGCCGACAGGAAGGCCTTGGTCGAGGTGGGCCGGGTCGCCGAGGCGGCGAAGCGCAGCCAGGTCTCCTGCACGGCGTCCTCGGCCTCGCCCACGCTGCCCAGGATCCGGTAGGCGATCGAGAAGAGCAGCGGCCGCAGCTCCTCGAACTCCTCGGCCTCACCGGGCGACTCCGCCGCCGCGCCCGACGGGTCCGGGGACTCGCTCACCTCTAAGCCCACGTCGAACTCCCTCTCGCTAGGTCCGCCGGTACCTTCGGTGGAACTGCCGGTACCTTCAGTGGAACTGGCCGGGCACGTAGTCGCCGGCCGGCTGACGAGTGATGATATTCGCCCGGTTCACCAGGTTCATGAAGGAGACCAGCAGCACCAGTGCGCCCAACTGCGCCTCGTCGTAGTGCGCGGCCGCCCTGGCCCAGACCGCGTCGCTCACCCCGCCGGCCGCGTCCGCGACCCGGGTCGCCTCCTCGGCCAGCTCCAGCGCCGCCCGCTCGGCCTCGGTGAAGACCGTCGCCTCCCGCCAGGCCGCGACCAGGTTCAGCCGCACCGCGCTCTCACCGGCCACGGCGGCCTCCTTGGTGTGCATGTCGATGCAGACGGCGCAGCCGTTGATCTGGCTCACCCGCAGCGAGACCAGCTCCTGGGTGGCCGCCGGCAGCGCCGACTCCCGGACCACCGCGCCGGCCGCCATCAGGTGCTTGAAGGCCTTGCCGACGGTCGGGTTGCTGAAGTAGTCCAGTCGCGCGTCCATGAGGTGCTCCTTCGTACCGGTCAGTGGCTTGCACACCCTGAGACGAGGCAGCCCGCTCCGCTGTGACATGGGCGCGACTGTGACCCGGGTCACGCCGCCCGCCGGCTCGCCCCCGCCCTGCCCGCCGGACGGGCGACCCGCCGCGCGCCGCGCCGCCCGCCG
>NZ_JBNQTI010000268.1:6874-7674 GCF_050325825.1 Kitasatospora sp. LaBMicrA B282 | reverse complement strand
GGTCGGCGCGCTGACCCGCAGCCGGGCACGGGCGGCTGCGCCGCCCGGCCGCGCGGGGCGGGGCCGCCCGCGCCGCGCGCCGCTACCCGTGCTGGTCACCGACGGGGCCTCCCAAGTACCGATCGCGGGCGAGTACGGCCGATCAGGTCGATCCGATCATGCCGAACTGTGACATACCCAGACGTAACCCACCCTATCCATGCGTTCGGGTCATCTTTTCCGACCGGCAACCGGGATGGGCCGCACTCGGGCGCGCGCCGGAGGAGCCTTACGGGCTGTCAGGGGTCGGCGCGTCAGCGGCCAGCAGCCGGGCGAGCTCCGGGAGCACCTCGCGGTCGTGCTCCAGCCAGTCCACCGCCGACAGCTCGTCAGGGCCGAGCCAGCGCACCTCGGAGTGGTCCTCCAGCGCCTGCGGCTCACCCTCCAGCAGTTCCGCCGTCCAGATCCGCAGCACCAGCCCGGCCCGGACCGACCACTCGCCGGCCAGCGGGCGCAGCGCCCGGGCCCGCACCCCCAGCTCCTCCAGCAACTCGCGCTCCAGCGCCTGCTGCTGGCTCTCCCCCGGCTCGGTCTTGCCCCCGGGGAACTCCCAACGCCCCGCCACCTCGGCCGGCGCACTGCGCCGGGCGGCCAGCACCCGACCCCGGTGGATCAGCGCGCCGCCGACAACGATCCGATTCTCCATGCGGGGGAGCCTAGACCGGTCGGACTCCGGTGGACGGCGGTTGGATGCGCCGTGGTGGGGCCCGCTCCGTGGGGGTGCAGGTCGGTCCCAGGCAGGCCCGGCCCCCCCCCCCCCC
>NZ_JBNQTI010000268.1:0-6864 GCF_050325825.1 Kitasatospora sp. LaBMicrA B282 | reverse complement strand
GCCGGGCCCGGCTCGGTGGGGGTCGAGTCGGGCCCGGCGCGGCATCGGCCGTCCCCGCCCTGAGGCTAGGGACGACCCGCTAACGGGAGGTACGGACGAGGTTTCGGCGCCGTCACGCACCCGGGCAACCGGGTTAACGGCACGTAAGACGCGGCGCCGGCGGACGTGCGGACCCGGTCCACCCGGTCCGCCGCCACAGGCCACCTGGTTCGTATCCGACTAGGTCGGCCGACACGTCACCCGTGCCGGCCTGCGACCACCGATGCGCATACCCGCCCCCGTCTCCCCCGTCCGGTCGGCACGTGCGACGCTTCGACGCCGAACAGACGCCACACGTACGACTATCGCAAGGGTGGCTCGCCGCCCGCCCGGACGCAAGGTCCTGACCGGTACCGATCCCCGACCGATACGCTCCCGATCCCGGACCGACTCCCGGCGCGGCACCCCGGCCCGACTGCCGACAGAGCATCAGTCGCCTCACCCCCGGGCCAGCACCTCGCCGTGCAGCACGGCGAACCAGCCGTCCGGCTCCAGCGTCCAGCGGCGCCAGCCCTCGGCGATCTCCGCCAGCTCGGCCCGGTCCGCGACGCCGTGCTGCTGCGCGGTGCGGGCCAGCCCGGAGTCCTCGATCCGGTCGGCCCACAGGCCGCCCCACCACAGCCGCTCGCCCGGCGTGGCGTAGGTCCAGGTGGAGCTGGACGCCGTCACCTCGGGGAAGCCGGCCGCCCGGGCCCAGGCCAGCAGCCGCCGCCCGGCGTCCGGCTCGCCGCCGTTGGCCCGGGCGGTCCGCCGGTACACGTCCAGCCAGCCGGCCAGCTCGGGCAGTTCGGGGTACCAGGTCATCGCCGCGTAGTCGGCGTCCCGGGCGCCCAGCACGCCGCCCGGGGCCAGCACCCGGCGCAGCTCGCGCAGCGCGGCCACCGGGTCGGCCACGTGCTGCAGCACCTGGTGGGCGTGGACCACGTCGAAGGTGCCGTCGGCGTACTCCAGCCGGTGGACGTCGCCGACCGCGAACTCCACGTTGGTCAGGCCGCGCCCGGCCACGTGGTCGGCGGCCTGCGCCAGCACCTCGGCCGAGCTGTCCACCGCCACCACCCGACCCGTGGGCCCGACCAGCTCCGCCAGGTCGGCGGTGATCGTCCCGGGGCCGCAGCCGATGTCCAGCACCGTCTGCCCCGGGCGCAGCTCGGGCCGCAGGTAGCCGGCCGAGTTGGCCACCGTGCGACTGCGGTGCGAGCGCAGCACCGGCTCCTGGTGACCGTGCGTGTAGACCGTCTGATGTTCCGTCATGGCTGCTCCTACAGGCGGATCGAGACCGGTTCGGGGTTCCCCGGGGGCCGTTCGGAGCCTAGCCACTGTCTCACGTTTCAAGAAGATCTATCTCAGGATGCGAGACTTCCGGAGATTCGGCTTCACCTCGCGCACGGGCCGGGCGAATAATTCGGGCCATGGGAAAGAGCTACCACCGGATCGAACCCCGGCTGCGCTCGTTCATCGAGGCCCAGCCCGTCTTCTTCACCGCCACCGCACCACTGGCCGGCGACGGCCACGTGAACCTCTCCCCGAAGGGCCGCAGCGGCACCCTCGCGGTGCTGGACGAGCTGACCGTGGCCTACCTCGACTTCGGCGGCAGCCACGCCGAGACCATCGCGCACCTGCGCGAGAACGGCCGGATCACGCTCATGTGGTGCGCCTTCACCGGCCCGCCCACCGTGCTGCGGGTGCACGGGCGCGGCGAGCCGGTCTTCCGGGACGACCCGCGGTTCGCCGAGCTGCTCGGCCGCTTCCCGGCGACCGCGGACGGCGCGGGCCTGCGCGCGGTGGTGCTGGTGCACGCGGAGCGGATCAGCGACTCCTGCGGCTTCGCCGTGCCGTACCTGGAGTACCGCGAGGACCGGTCGCTGCACCGGGACTTCTTCGAGCGCAAGAGCGACCCGGAGTTCGCCGACTACTGCGCCGGCAAGGAGTACGTCGGGGCCAGCGTGGACGGCCTGCCCGGGCTCCCGCTCCCGCTGCCGCCCCGGCCCTGAGCCGCACCCCGCCACCGCGGCGCCGTACCGTGGACGCCATGGCCACCCGCCCCCACGTGCTGCTCAGCGCCGCGATGTCGATCGACGGCTACCTGGACGACGCCACCCCCGAGCGCCTGCTGCTCTCCCACCCGGCCGACTTCGACCGGGTGGACCGGCTGCGGGCCGCCAGCGACGCGATCCTGGTCGGCTCCACCACGCTGCGCCGCGACAACCCCCGACTGCTGGTCAACGACCCCGAGCGGCGGGCCGCCCGGGTGGCCGCGGGACGCCCGGCCCACCCGGTCAAGGTCACCCTCAGCGCGAGCGGCGACCTCGATGCCGGGCTGCGCTTCTGGCACACCGGCGGGCAGCGCCTGGTCTACACGACGGACCGGGCCGCGCCCGGGCTGCGCGAGCGGCTGGCCGGGCTGGCCGAGGTGGTCGCGCTCGGGCCGGAGCTCGCCCTGGGGGCGCTGCTGGACGACCTCGGGCGGCGCGGGGTGGGCCGGCTGATGGTCGAGGGCGGCGGCTCGGTGCACACCCAGTTCCTCGCCGCGGGGCTGGCCGACGAACTGCAGCTGGCGATCGCCCCGCTGCTGGTCGGCCACGCCGCGGCGCCGCGCTTCGTCAACCCGGCCGACTTCCCCGGCGGCAGTACCCGACGGCTGCACCTGCTCGGCACCGAGCAGGTCGGCGACGTGGTCCTGCTCCGGTACGCACCCAAGGAGACCTCCTCGTGAGCACCCCCACCGAGCCGGACCGGCGCTTCCTGGCCCGGGCGATCGAGCTGTCCCGGCAGTGCCCGCCCTCGGCCACCGCCTTCTCGGTCGGCGCGGTGCTGGTGGCCGCCGACGGCACCGTGCTGGCCGAGGGGTACAGCCGCGAGCAGGACCCGGTCGAGCACGCCGAGGAGGCCGCCCTGCGCAAGCTGCCGGCCGGCGACCCGCGGCTGCGCACCGCGACCCTGTACAGCTCGCTGGAGCCGTGCAGCCGCCGCGCCTCGCGCCCGCAGCCGTGCGCCGAGCTGGTGCTGGCCGCCGGGATCCCGCGCGTGGTGGTCGCCTGGCGCGAGCCCGACCTGTTCGTCACCGGCTGCGAGGGCCTGGACCGACTGACCGCGGCCGGCGTCGCGGTGGTGGAGCTGTCGGAGCTGGCGGGGGCGGCCCGGGAGGTGAACCGGCACCTTTTGTATCCTGAGGGAACATAAGGCGCCGCAGGGCGCCCGCAGCACGCCGCCCCCGTCTGAGGAGACCCCCGGCATGACCGCCACCGAGCTCACCGTCCGCGCCCTGCTGCTGGACATGGACGGGACCCTGGTCAACTCCGACGCCGTCGTGGAACGCTGCTGGCGCCGCTGGGCCGCCGCGCACGACCTCGACGGCGACCACGTGATGTCGGTGGTGCACGGCCGGCAGGGCCATCTGAGCATGGCGATCCTGCTGCCCGACCGGCCGACCGAGCAGAACCTGGCCGAGAACCGGGAGATGCTCGCCGCCGAGACCGCCGACACCGACGGGGTGGTCGAGGTGCCGGGCGCCGCCGCCTTCCTGGCCGCGCTGGCCGGCCACCCGCACGCCCTGGTCACCTCCGCCGACCTGGCCCTGGCCCGCACCCGGATGGCCGCCGCCGGCCTGCCGATGCCCGCCCTCGCCGTCACCGCCGAATCGGTGAGCGCCAGCAAGCCCGACCCCGAGGGCTTCCTCAAGGCCGCCGCCGAGCTGGGCGTCGACCCGGCCGACTGCCTGGTCCTGGAGGACTCCGGCGCCGGCATAGCCGCCGGCCGCGCCGCCGGCATGCGCGTGCTGGGCGTCGGCCCCCGCGCCCTCCCCCACCAGCCGACCGCCCACGTCGACACCCTGCACCAGGTCCGCCTCACCCCGGGCCCGGACGGCACCCTGGTGGTCCGCCTGCACCCCTGACCGGCCCCGGACACCACACCGCCCGGCCCGCCGAACAGGCGGACCGGGCGAGGAAACAGCGGTGACCGACGTCAGACGTCGAAGCGGAACGAATGCCGGGCCGGACCCGACCTGCGGCGGACGACCAAAAGCGCCCCCGACCAGGCTTGTCGCCACTCCAGCACAGACGTACAGTTTCTTGTACCTACCGGAGGAGCCGAGCCATGAAGACCATGACCTACTCGGAGTCGCGCGCACGGTACGCCGAGGTGCTCAACGCGGTCACGGACGACCGCGAGGAGATAGTGATCACTCGTGCTGGACGCGAGCCGGTGGTCATCGTCTCCCTGGAGGACTACCAGTCCCTGAAGGAGACTGCCTACCTGCTGCGCAGCCCCGCGAACGCGCGCCGCCTCCTGGCCTCCATCGAGGAACTGGAGAGTGGCGGCGGGACCGTACAGGAGCTGGCGAATCCCGAGTGAAGATCGTCTTTTCCTCCCGGGCCTGGGAGGACTACCTGTGGTGGCAACTCCAGGACCGCAAGATCCTCAAGCGGATCAACACGCTCATCGCCGACGTGGCACGCAACGGCAACGAGGGAATCGGGAAACCCGAACCACTCAAGCACGGGTTCCAGGGCTACTGGTCGCGTCGGATCAATGACGAGCACCGTCTCATCCACAAGGTCACCGACGACTCGGTCCTCGTCGCCCAATGCCGCTATCACTACGAGAGTTGACCCCGGTGATGCGAGTCGTCGAGCGTGACACGGCAGCAACCAGCGTGCCGCTCGGCCAACCAGCAATCAATAGTGGTAGCGGGCAGCCAGGACGATGATCTCTCGATCCGTAACCAGGTAGACGAGACGATGCTCGTCATCAATCCTCCGCGACCAAGCCCCGGGCAAGTGATACTTCAGTGGTTCAGGCTTACCGATCCCGGTGAACGGGTCGCGCAGGACGTCCTCGACGAGCTTGTTGATCCGGGCGAGCGTCTTGCGATCGTTCTTGAGCCAGGACGTGTAGTCCTCCCAGCCCTGCTCTTCGAAGACGAGCCTCACTCGACACCCCGCCCGGCATCCGCCGAGTCGGGGTCGATGAGTGTGCGCTCGGAGAGCCCTATGCCGTTCAGCGCATTGTCGTACGCCTTCAGCAAGCGACGCGCATTCGCCGGCGAACGCAGGAGATAGGAGCCCTCGCGCAAGGAGGCGTAATCCTCGGCTGAGACGAGCACGGCGTTTCCGTGCTTGGACACGATCTCGATGGCGTCATGATCCTCGTTGACCTTCTTGATCAACGGGAAGAGGTCCCTGCGGGCCTCGCTCGCAGTGATGGACATCGCGCGTACCCCCCTTCAGCGAGTGGTACCGAATAACGTACCACTCAAGCGGGGCTCCCGGGTGGAGCGACGGCCGATGCGGACTCCCGCACGTCAGCACCAAGTCAGCACGGAAATGAGGAGAGGGTCGGACTCCATGGAGTCCGACCCTCTCCGACCTGCACACTTGCCAAATCAAATGACATGCAGTAGCGGCTTGATCACACGTTGAAGCGGAACTCCACCACGTCGCCGTCCTGCATGACGTACTCCTTGCCCTCGATGCGGGCCTTGCCCTTGGAGCGGGCCTCGGCGATGGAGCCGGTCTCGACCAGGTCGGCGAAGGAGATGACCTCGGCCTTGATGAAGCCCTTCTGGAAGTCGGTGTGGATCACACCGGCCGCCTCGGGGGCGGTGGCGCCCTTCCTGATGGTCCAGGCGCGGGTTTCCTTGGGGCCGGCGGTGAGGTAGGTCTGCAGGCCCAGGGTGTCGAAGCCGACCCGGGCCAGGGTGGCCAGGCCGGGCTCCTCCTGGCCCATCGACTGGAGCAGCTCCAGGGCCTCCTCGTCGTCCAGCTCGATCAGCTCGGACTCGATCTTGGCGTTGAGGAAGATCGCCTCGGCGGGGGCGACCAGGGCGCGCTGGGCGTCCTTGAAGTCCTCGTCGGCCAGCTCGGCCTCGTCCACGTTGAAGACGTAGAGGAAGGGCTTGGCGGTGAGCAGGTGGAGGTCGCGGACCGGGGTGGTGTCGAAGCCCGCCTCGAACAGGGTCTTGCCGGTCTCCAGGACGGCCTGCGCCGCCTCGGCGGCGGCCAGCACCTGGGCGGTCTCCTTCTTCAGCCGGGCTTCCTTCTGCAGCCGCGGCAGGACCTTCTCGATGGTCTGCAGGTCGGCCAGGATCAGCTCGGTGTGGATGGTCTCGATGTCGTCCTTGGGCGAGACCTTGCCGTCCACGTGGACCACGTCGGGGTCGGTGAAGGCCCGCACGACCTGGCAGATCGCGTTCGCCTCGCGGATGTTGGCGAGGAACTTGTTGCCCAGGCCCTCGCCCTCGGAGGCGCCGCGGACGATGCCGGCGATGTCCACGAAGTCGACGGTGGCGGGCAGGATCCGCTGCGAGCCGAAGATCTCGGCCAGCTTGGCCAGTCGCGTGTCCGGGACGCCGACCACGCCGACGTTGGGCTCGATGGTGGCGAAGGGGTAGTTGGCCGCCAGGACGTCGTTCTTGGTCAGGGCGTTGAACAGGGTCGACTTGCCGACATTCGGCAGGCCGACGATTCCGATCGTGAGCGACATGAAGCGAGATCCCGGGGCTTGGAGGGCATGGGTTCGGCGCCGTGCGGCGATAGCGTGCGGGCCGACCGCCCAGTCTAACGGGGCAGGACACGGACGAGGTCTTGAGGCGTCATTACCCAAGGTGATGTAAATCGGACCGTACGTTGGGCATGTGGAGCAGAGCATCCGTACCCAGCCGCCCGGGCCCCGGCCCCGACCGCCAGCCGGCGGCGGGTCCCGCGAGGCCGCCGTTCCGGGGCCGGCCGTGCCCCGCGATGCCGTCGCCGCACGGCCCTCCAGACTCCGGGCCGCCTCCGGCGGCGTCGCCCCGCTGGCCCGGTTGCGCCAGCGGGTGGCCCGCGG
>NZ_JBNQTI010000267.1:0-7784 GCF_050325825.1 Kitasatospora sp. LaBMicrA B282 | reverse complement strand
CGGCGCCCGGCGCGGGCGTGCCGGCCGACCCGGGCGCGGCCGCGGCCGGCTTCGGCTTGCGGCGGACGAAGGTGGCGGTCAGCGAGCCGAGCAGCAGCCCGGCGCCGCCGAGCGCGACCGCCGCGATCGAGCCGTCCAGCACGGTGCGGCGGTGCACCGCCTCCTCGGTCAGCCCGTGCCGCCGGTCCCGCTCGGCCCGGCGGGCCAGGAAGCCGTCCACCGACAGGTAGGGCGTGCCGAGCAGCAGCATCGCCGTCCAGGCCATCAGGTACGGCAGGTCGTTGCCCAGGTAGTAGGGGGTGACGTTGAAGCTGATGGTCAGGAAGAGGGTCAGGCTGAGCAGCGCGCCGCCAGCCGCGGCGATCCGGCCCCAGAGCCCGAAGAGGGTGCCGAGGCCGACGGCCAGCTCGCCGAAGGCGATCAGCAGGCCGAAGAAGGTGGGCGCGTGCAGCGCGGGGGCGAGCGCCCAGCCGATCGGGCTGTGCGGCTTGGCCGCCAGGGTCTGCGCGTAGAAGGACTGCGGGTCGCCGGCACCGGCCAGGTAGTGGCTGTCGGCCAGCTTGTCCAGGCCGGCGTAGCTGAAGGTGACGCCCAGGAAGAGCCGCAGCGGGAGGAGCGCGTACCGGCCGGCGAGCTCCCGGCGCTGCGCGGCCCTGGCGGCACGGCCCGCCACCGCCGGGGGCACCGACCCGACGACCGGGGGCTCGGCGCCGTCGCCGGCCGCCTCGGCCGGGTCTCTGGTGCCCTCCATCATGGCGTTCACCTTTCTCACAGTCCGTCAGATCAAATGGCAGATGTGTTGAGCATTCTGCCTATTTTCGACGGTATCCCGAGCCCCCGGTGTCAGATCCGACCGCACCCGCGACCCGGCCGGATCTGACGCGAACGGCCGCACCGCCACCCACGGGTACGTGGGCGGCGGTGCGGCCGTTCAATCGGAGGGCGGGAGACTCACTCCCACTCGATGGTGCCCGGCGGCTTGCTGGTCACGTCCAGCACCACGCGGTTCACGTCGCGCACCTCGTTGGTGATCCGGGTGGAGATCTTGGCCAGCACCTCGTAGGGCAGCCGCGACCAGTCGGCGGTCATGGCGTCCTCGGAGGAGACCGGGCGCAGCACGATCGGGTGACCGTAGGTGCGGCCGTCGCCCTGCACACCGACGCTGCGGACGTCGGCCAGCAGCACCACCGGGCACTGCCAGATCTCGCGGTCCAGGCCGGCCGCGGTCAGCTCCTCGCGGGCGATCGCGTCGGCCTCGCGCAGCAGGTCCAGGCGCTCCTTGGTGACCTCGCCGACGATCCGGATGCCCAGGCCCGGGCCCGGGAAGGGCTGGCGCTGGACGATCTCCTCGGGCAGGCCGAGCTCCTGGCCGACCATCCGGACCTCGTCCTTGAACAGCTTGCGCAGCGGCTCGACCAGCGCGAACTGCAGGTCCTCGGGCAGGCCGCCGACGTTGTGGTGCGACTTGATGTTCGCGGTGCCGGTGCCGCCGCCGGACTCCACCACGTCCGGGTAGAGGGTGCCCTGGACCAGGAAGTCGACGGACTCGCCGTGCGCGCCGGCCTCGGCCACGATCTCGGCCTGCGCCTGCTCGAAGACCCGGATGAACTCCCGGCCGATGATCTTGCGCTTCTCCTCCGGGTCGCTGACGCCCTTGAGCGCGGTCAGGAACCGCTCCTCGGCGTCGACCACCTTGAGCTTGACGCCGGTGGCCGCCACGAAGTCCTTCTCGACCTGCTCGGTCTCGCCCTGGCGCATCAGGCCGTGGTCGACGTACACGCAGGTCAGCTGGTCGCCGATGGCCTTGGCCACCAGCGCGGCCGCGACCGCGGAGTCCACGCCGCCGGACAGGCCGCAGATCGCGCGCTTGTCGCCGACCTGCGCCTTGATCAGCGCGACCTGCTCGTCCACCACGTTGTGGGTGGTCCAGGTCGGGGCGATGCCGGCGCCGCGGTAGAGGAAGTGCTCCAGGATCTGCTGGCCGTGCGTGGAGTGCAGCACCTCGGGGTGGTACTGGACGCCGTAGAGCTTGGCCTCGTCGTTCTCGAAGGCGGCGACCGGGACCACGTCGGTGGACGCCGTCACGGTGAAGCCCTCGGGCGCGGCGGAGCAGGCGTCGCCGTGCGACATCCACACCGACTGCTCGCCCGGGGTGCCCTCGAACAGGGTCGAGCCGTTCTTGCTGACGTGCAGCGCGGTACGGCCGTACTCGCGGGCGCCGGTGTTGTCCACGGTGCCGCCGAGGGTGATCGCCATCAGCTGGAAGCCGTAGCACATGCCGAAGACCGGGACACCGGCCTCGAAGATCGCGCGGTCGAGCCGCGGGGCGCCCTCCTCGTAGACCGAGGACGGACCACCGGAGAGGATGATCGCCTTCGGGTTCTTGGCGAGCATCTCGGCGACCGGCATGGTGCTCGGCACGATCTCGCTGTAGACCCGCGCCTCACGCACCCGGCGGGCGATGAGCTGGGCGTACTGGGCGCCGAAGTCGACCACCAGGACGGTGTCGACCTGCGGGACGGACTGGTCGGGGGTAGCAGAGGACACAGACGGCCTTCCGGCAGCGATGTGGGGGTGTCACCCCCGAGTCTACCGGGCACCCCGTTCGGCCGTGTTCACCACCGGTTTCACCGCCGTGCACCGCCGCCGTGCACCGCCGCCGTTCACCCCTTCGCCGGTCGCCCGTGTCCGGGCCGCGCCCGGACTCGTTGCTCCGGACGACCGCACGACCGCGCCGCACCCACCAGGTGCGCCGCACCGGGCGCCCGGGCCCACGCCCGTGCGGTCGGCAGGACCACGCGTGGAGTTTCTCCAGTCCGCCCGCAGGTGTGGTGCTCCCCCGCGCGGGGACGCCGTGGGACCACCTGCGGGTGCGGTGGGGCGGCGGCAGGGGACAGCGGCCGGCCCACGACTGCGCCAGGAGGTGCGGCGGTCGGCCCCGGGGACGCCCGGACCGCCGCCGCGCCGCCCGGTCGCCGGGCCATGGGGGCCCGGATTCTCACTGACGACCACTGATGATCACTGATCGACCGTGCGACTACCGACCGTCACGACTGTCATCGGGCTGCCGGTGGCCCGCTACGGCCCCCAGACACTGCTGACAGCGTGTCAGTACGACCCTCCGGGAAAAATGGACTGTGCCGAAGTCCGCCGAATCGGTTGCAGAGCATGGCCTGCGTCCACCACGATGCTGGAAGGGGGTGCAACGGTGGCCGACTCCGGCCGACGGATCACCCACCCCGGCGGTCCTGCCCAGCTGCGGTGACCGTGGGTATCAACTCACGCTCCGTGAGGGCGGCGCCGTCACCCGGCCCGACTCGGACGGAGTGCACGGGCGACGCGCCGCACCGGCGGCGCGCTTCCAGACCAACCGAATAGACGGCGCTCATCCCCCGGCGCCGTCGCCCCAGCACCGGCGCTGCCCTGACGCCGCGTGCTGAGCGACAAAGGGCCCCGTTCCCCCGCGGGGCCCTTTGCCTTGCCCGGTCAGTCCTCGGCCGTGCCTTGTCCGTCCTCAGGCCGTGCGTCCCGCTTCTTCGGCACCACGGGCACCGGCAGCAGCGGCACCCGCAGCTCGCCGAACGCCCCGGCCGGGACGGCGGGCGTGCGCGGGGCGACCGCGGCCACCCGGCGGTACGGCTCGCCCGGCGCGGGCCGCGGGTCCGCCTCGCCCTTGTTCGGCCACATCGACATCGCCCGCTCCGCCTGCGCGGTGATCGTCAGCGACGGGTTGACGCCGAGGTTGGCCGAGATGGTCGAGCCGTCCACCACGCTGATCCCCGGGTGGCCGTGGAGCCGGTGGTAGGGGTCGACCACGCCGTGCTCGGGACCCTCGGCGATCGGGCAGCCGCCGATGAAGTGCGCGGTCATCGGGATGTCGAAGACCTCGCCCACGGTGCTGCCGGCGAAGCCGTTGATCGAGGCGGCCAGCGCCTTGGCGCCCTGCTCGGCGGCCGGGATCCAGGTCGGGTTCGGCTCGCCGTGGCCCTGCCGGGAGGTCAGCTTCCCCTTGCCCAGGCCCTTCTGCTTCAGCGAGACGGTGATCGAGTTGTCCACCGACTGCATCACCAGCCCGATGATGGTCCGCTCCGACCACCGGTAGTTGCTCAGCGAGCGGCCGAAGACGGTCGGGTGCTTGACCGCGGCCGCCGCGGCCTTCAGCCAGCGCGGGCCGCGCCCGCCGCCGGGCACCTGCATGATCGACAGGAAGCCCATCGCGTTCGAGCCCTTGCCGTAGCGCACCGGCTCGATGTGGGTGTTCTCGTCCGGGTGGATCGAGGAGGTGATCGCCACGCCCTTGGTGAAGTCCACCGGCCCGCCGTACCGCCGCGGGGTGGTCTGCGCGCCGACCAACGCCTCGGAGTTGGTGCGGGTCAGCTCGCCGAGGGCCGGCGAGATGCCCGGCAGCCGGCCCTGGTCGCGCATCTGGTGCAGCAGCGTCTGGGTGCCGTAGGTGCCGGCCGCCACCACCACCCTGGCCGCGGTCAGGGTGCGGGCGCCGGCCCGCTCAGCCGCCGCACCGCGGGCGTTGGTGCGCTTGACGTCGACCGCGTAGCCCTCGCCGTGCGGCCGGATCCGGGCCACCGTGGTGAGCGGGTGGATCTCGGCGCCGTTGGCCTCGGCCAGGAACAGGTAGTTCTCGGTGAGCATGTTCTTGGCGCCGTGCCGGCAGCCGGTCATGCACTCGCCGCACTCGGTGCAGGCCCGGCGGCGCGGCCCGGCACCGCCGAAGTACGGGTCCTCGACCTCGGCGCCGGGCACCGTCTTGGCCGACCCGTCGCCGTCCTCGCCGTCACCGAAGAAGACCCCGACCGGCGCCAGGTGGAAGGTGTCCCCGACCCCCAACTGCTCGGCAGCATCCTTGAGGTGGACGTCCGAGGGGGTGAGGGTGGGGTTGGTGCGGACCCCGAGCATCCGCTGCGCCTGGTCGTAGAAGGGCGCCAACTCCGCTTCCCAGTCGGTGATGTGGCGCCACTGCCGGTCCTCGAAGAAGGCCTTCGGCGGCACGTAGAGGGTGTTGGCGTAGTTGAGCGAGCCGCCGCCGACCCCGGCGCCGCCGAGCACCACCACGTTGGTCAGCAGGTGGATCCGCTGGATCCCGTAGAGGCCGAGCGCCGGCGCCCACAGGTAGTTCTTCACGTCCCAGGAGGTGCTGGGCAGCTCGTCCCGGGCGAACCGCCGGCCGGCCTCCAGCACCGCGACCCGGTAGCCCTTCTCGGTCAGCCGCAGCGCGCTCACCGAACCGCCGAAGCCCGAGCCGACAACGATCACGTCGTAGTCGAACCCGTCCGGCCCGGTCACGGCGTCCTGCGTCACGGCGTCCTGCGTCACGGCCTCCTGCGAGACGGCGTCCTCCGGCACGGCCTGCTCCGTCCCGCTCACTTGGCCCCCAGGGTCTTCAGCGCCTTCAGCCCGGTGGTGAAGAGCGCGGCCCACTTCTCCTCGCTCAGCCCGAACGCGGGGGCGATCGGCAGCAGCCGCTGCATGGCGATGGTCTGCGCCTCGGTGAAGCGCAGGATGCCCTCCGCACCGTGCCGCCGGCCGAGCCCGGAGTCGCCCATCCCGCCCATCGGCGAGGCCACCGAGCCGTAGGCGGCGGCGTAGCCCTCGTTGACGTTCACCGTGCCGGTGCGCAGCCGCGCCGCGACCGCCCGGGCGCGCCGCAGGTCCTTGGTCCAGACGCTGGCGTTGAGCCCGTAGGAGGTCGCGTTGGCCCGGGTGACCGCCTCCTCCTCGGTGTCGAAGCGGTAGATCGAGACCACCGGGCCGAAGGTCTCCTCGGCGCAGACCGCCATCTCGGCCGTGACCCCGTCCAGCACGGTCGGCTCGAAGAAGAGCGGGCCGAGGTCGGGGCGGGCCCGGCCGCCGGTCAGCACCGTGGCCCCCGCCTTGACCGCCTCCTCGACGTGCCGGGTGACGGTCTCCAGCTGCCGCTCGGAGACCAGCGAGCCCATGTCCGCGCCGTAGGCCAGGCCGCTGCCCAGCCGCATGTTCCGGGTCCGGGCGACGAACCGCTCCAGGAAGGCCTCGGCCACCGAGCTGTGCACGAAGAGCCGCTCGACCGAGACGCAGAGCTGCCCGGCGGAGGAGAAGCAGGCCCGCACCGCGCCCTCGGCGGCCCGGTCCAGGTCGGCGTCGGCGAGCACCAGCATGGCGTTCTTGCCGCCGAGTTCCAGCGAGGCGCCGACCAGCCGGGCGGCCGCCCGCCGCGCCACGTCACGGCCGGTGGCGGTGGAGCCGGTGAACGAGACGTAGTCCGCGTGCTCGACCACCACCGGACCGAGCACCGGGCCGTCGCCGATCACCAGCTGCCACAGGTCGGCCGGCAGCCCGGCCTCGATCAGCAGCTCGCGGGCCCACAGCGCGGTCAGCGCGGTCTGCGTGTCCGGCTTGTTGACCACCGCGTTGCCCGCCACGAAGGCCGGCAGCGCGTCGCTGACCGAGAGCTCCAGCGGGTAGTTCCACGGCGAGATGTGGCCGATCACGCCCTTGGGACGGCGGCCCTCCAGGGTCTTGGTGAGGACCGGCACGGCCCCGCCGCGGCGGCGCTCCTTCAGGTAGCCGGCCGCGCCCCGGCCGTAGTGCCGGGCCGCCATGCTGGTGGCGAGGATCTCGTCGAAGGCGTGCAGCCGGGACTTGCCGGTCTCCGCCTGGATCAGGTCGAGCACCTCGTCCTGCCGCTTGAGCAGCAGGTCGTGGAAGCGCAGCAGCACCGCCGCCCGCTGCCGCACCGGCGTTTCGGCCCAGGCCCGCTGGGCCCGCCGGGCCCGCTCGAAGGCCTGCTCGACGTCCTCGGGCGTGGAGCGCGGCAGCTCGGCCAGCGGCTCGCCGGTGAACGGCGCGCGGGTCTGCACCCGCTCGGCCCCGGGGTCGGCGCTGACCCCCCGGGCCAGGCGGCCGACCAGGGACTGCGGGACCGCCGAGGCGACCGTTCGGCCGGCGCCCGGGGCCACGGGATTGCGGCCGCTGCCGCGGCTCTCTGCCGTGATGTCCGTCATGGGCGCAGCCTAGGCCTTGGGTGGCCTGTTGTGTACCCGTCGGTAACAGCGAAAAGGCCTTACGGTGCCACCGGGGTGAAGCCGTTCAGCAGTGCGGTGAAACGGTTCTCGGTCTGCGTGCGGTCGGTGCCGTTGGCCGGGCCGGAGACCAGCATGGTGTACGAGGTGCCCTGGCCGTCCCGGTACTCCTCCTCGATCACCCGGCGCGGTCCGGCGTTCTGGCCCTTGGTGGTGTTGGTGAAGGTGTAGACCCACTGGGCCGCCTCGTAGCCGTGCACCGTGGCGGCGGCGAGCGACTCCCGGTGGTAGTTCGCCAGCCCCGACTGCGGCTTGGTGCTCAGGTCGTGGTCCAGCGAGGTGAGGTGGTCCAGCGGCGTGAGCGACTGGCCGACCTGGCTGGCGAACTGGATCAGGTGCTTCTCGCCGTCCGGGCTGTAGTAGACGTTGTTGTTGTCCGGGTTCTGGCTGCGCTGCCAGACACCGCCGTCCAGCGGCTCCGGGAAGCGGAAGCCCATCGGGTCGGTGACCCAGCTGTAGCCGGCCGGCGCCGGGCCGGGCGGCGTGGTGGCACTGGGCGTGGTCGGGGCGGAGGTGGGCAGCGCGGTCGGGGTGACCGGCGCCTGGGTGGGGCCGGTGGTGGGGTCGACCACCGGCTGGCCGTGGTGGTCGTAGCGGACCACGGCGAAGGCCACCGCGCCGCTGACCACGGCGGCGGTCAGGCCGAGCAGCGCCAGCCGGCGCAGCGCGCTGCCGCGGCGCCGGCCGCGGGTGCCGCGGCCGGCCGGG
>NZ_JBNQTI010000266.1:0-7838 GCF_050325825.1 Kitasatospora sp. LaBMicrA B282 | reverse complement strand
CCGGGCTCGCCCGTCGGGCGAGCCCGGCCGCCGCAGGTCGAATGGCGCTGGGCGACACGGCAGGAACGATCAGAGCGCGGCAAGGAACAAGAACGGGCAGCTCTGTGGTGAGCGCGTGGCCGATGCGCTCCCCTCACCCGGTCCCATCAACCCCCGCCCGCCGCCACGCGGGGCCGGCAGCAACCAAGGCAACCCACACCCCGCTCGCCCGACCCGCACCACGGCCCTCACCCACCCACCCGCCCGACGCCCACCCCAACCCCCCTCACCCCAACCCCCAGTCCCCCTCACCCCAGCCGCGTCAGCCCCCTCCGCCTGGCCCGCCGCCAGGCGGGGGCGGCGTCCGCCAGGGCGGCTGCGGCCGTCGGGCGCTGGGCGGCGAAGAGCACCCCGTACCCGAAGGCCGGCTCGCCCTCGGACTGGGCCTGGGCGGCCAGAACAGGGAGGAGGTGTTCCGCGGTGATCGCGTCCTGGTAGCCGCCGAGCGCCTCCTGGAGGGCCCGCATCCGGCGGGCCAGCCCGGCTGCGCCCGGGCCGGCCAGTTCGGCGGTGAAGCGGGCGCGCTTGGCAGCCTTGCGGGCGGCGTGCAGCGCCTCGTCGCGGGCCGGGCCGACCGGCTGCGCCAGGGCCGCGCGCATCCGGCGGTCGGTGCGGCGCTGCTCCCCGCGGAGCAGGCGTTCCAGTTCGGCCCGGCCGCGCCGGGCCCGGCCGCGCAGCGGTGGGCGGTCGGCGAGGCGGGCCACCTCGTCCAGCAGGCCGAGGTAGCGCTCGCCGTCCAGCACCTCGCCGACCTGCCGGTACGCCTCGGCGTAGCGCCGCCGGAACCTGGCGGCGACCAGTTCGGCGAGCCGCTGCGGGTCGGCGGCCGCGGGCAGCGCGGCGCAGCCGGCGGCCAGCCGCTCGCCGGTCGCCTCGGCGTCGCGGGCGGTGCCGAGCACCTGGCCGAGCCAGCGGAGCTCCTCGGCCAGCGCGCCCACCCGGCCAGCGTGCAGCAGTCGCTGACCGGCCGTCAGCGCGCTGCGCAACCGTCGGCAGCAGACCCGCATCCGGTGCACCGAGTCCGGCTCGTCGCGGCGCACGGCCGAGTCGAGGGCGAGCAGTTCGGCGCTCTGGGTGCGCAGGTAGCCGGCCAGTGCGGCGCCGGCGCTGCCCGGCGCGGTGCGCCGGGCGAGCTTCTCCGTGCCGGTCGACCGCTGCTGGGTCCGGGCGCGCTCGGCGCGCCCCGCGGGCGTGGTGGCCATGGGTCCAAGCTTCCCGCTTCGCGGCCCGTGACGCACCCCCTCGTCACGGACCGCATCGGGCCGTACCTCCCTGACATCCCTGACACGGTCGGCAGGGACGGCAGGGACGGCACGGACCGACCTCAGCCGGCCAGCGCCTGCAGGCGGTCGAAGGCGCCGTTGAAGTCGTCCTGGTCCCCCGGGAAGGTCCCGGCGTCCGCGTACTGCCAGAAGGTCTGGTACGACCAGCCGTTCGGCAGCGTGCCGGGCGAGCTGGCGTAGCGGGCGATCCAGAGCGGGTTGGTGGCGCCGAAGCCGCCGTAGTTGCCGGTGCAGGCGGTCCACCAGTTGGTGGTGGTGTAGATGGTCGGGTAGCGGCTGGTGAGGCTGTGCACCGTGTTGCTGAAGTCCCTGATCCAGCTCACCATCGCGCTCTGACCGAGGCCGTAGCAGGTGGCGCCGTACGGGTTGTACTCGATGTCCAGGGCCGGCGGCAGCGTCTTGCCGTCGGCGGACCAGCCGCCGCCGTGGCCGACGAAGTAGTCGGCCTGGGCCGCGCCGCTGGAGGCGTTGGGCAGCGCGAAGTGGTAGGCGCCGCGGATCAGGCCCACGTCGTAGGACCCGTTGTACTGCTGGGCGAAGTACGGGTTGGTGTAGCCGGTGCCTTCGGTGGCCTTGACGTAGGCGAACTTCGCGCCGTCGGCCGCGACGGTCGACCAGGCGACGTCGCCCTGGTAGCTGGAGACGTCCAGCCCGGGGGTCTGGGTGACCAGCGGGTGCAGGCCGCCGCCGGGGCGGCCCTCGTGGGCGACCACGGTGGAGCCGGCCCAGTCGAGCTGCGGGTGGCCGGGCTGGAAGCCGCGGCCGGCGGTGTCGGCCTGCGCGGGGGTGGTGGCCGCGACGGTGAGCAGGGCGGCGGCCAGCGCCGCGGCGGAGGCGGTGGCGAGCGTGCGGGCGAGACGATGCGTGCGGGACATGATCGCTCCTGGTGGCCTGGCAGGGATGAGTACCACGGATGCGGAATCGCACGTACGGAAGACGGAAACGCAAGGCGGGCCGATCACGGACCGAAGAGATACCAATGATTGGCACGGACCCAGTGATTGGCATGGGCGCGCTGGGCGAGCGTAGCGGCCAACCTCACCACGCCGCTAGAGAACTGAGTGCAGGTCAGGCCACTCCGACCCACCGGGACCCCATGGACAGGGCCGCGCCACCGGGAGTTCACCCGACAGCGCGGCCCCGGACCGACAGACCTCGCCCAGACGACCCCGGCCCTACACCCCCGGCCCGACGACCCCAGCCCGACACCCCCGTCCCGACGACCCCGGCAGCCCCTCACTCCCGCAGCCGGCGGGCCACCTCGCCCAGCGCCTCGGCCAGCACCCCGAGCTGCTCACGGTCCAGGACGTCGATCAGCGCGGCCCGCGCCGCCGCCACGTGCCCGGGCGCCGCAGCCCGCAGCACCTCCCGGCCGTGCTCGGTCAGCCGGGCCACCACACCGCGCACGTCGCTCGGACAGGACCGCCGCTCGACCACGCCCGACTTCTCCAGCTGCGCGATCTGGTAGGTGAGCCCGCTCTTGGAGGTGACCACCCGGTCGGCCAGCTCGGTCATCCGCAGCTCGCCCTCGGGCTCCGCGGACAGGTGCACCAGGATCTCGTACTGGGTGTGCGAGAGCCCGGAGTCGTCCTTCAGCTGCTGCTCCAACCGCCGCGCCACCAGGCTGCTCGCCATGATGAAGCCGCGCCAGGCCGCCATCTCCTGCTCGTCCAGCCACCGGGTCTCTGCCATGGGAACCAGCTTAGCGCGTTAGTTCAAATTTGAACTCCAGTCGCCCACCGACACGCCACCCGCCGGCGGTCAGGGTACCGGCCGGCCGGCGCGGGTCGGCACCACACGCGCGGCAGGCACCCGGGACCAATAACACGATCATGGACCGCGATAACACGATCATCGGCCCGCCGAGCCGTAACACAACACGGTGCGAATCCCCGGAGCCGGCACCGGAAAATGCGACGTCCGAGCAGCTCGGCACCCCGGAGAACTCCCTTCCAGCCATAACACGATCATCACCCACAGCCAACAACGAACAGATAACACGCACTCCTCGATCTGACCGGATACGTCCGAATTGACCTGCTCCAACAGGCCTCCAACGAGCCTTCAGTGCGCCCGTAGATCCTCCCAAACCGGGCGCTACCGCCACGCTCCGGCATTCCCCGGACAGCATTGACGGCCCATTCGGCCGTCGGACAAGCTCTTTCTCGTGAACGACGGAACGGCGAACCGGCCCACTGAATTCCAGCAGGCGCCGGAACAGCCACGAAAAAACCGCCGGGAATCCCTCACCGGATTCCAGGCAGTCGGTCACCCGGGTTCTGCCGGTCGCAGAACGAGAAATTCCCCACGACGGAAGAGGAATCCCCCATGAACCTCGTCAGGAAGTTCGTCACCGCCGCCGCCGGCATCACCGCACTCGGCTCCGCGGTCGTCGGCCTGGGCGTCTCGCCGGCCTCGGCCAGCCCGGGCGGCTGCGTGTGGGGCACCGACAACTGCATCTACTACCACTCGAACTTCACCGGCGGCTTCAACGGCGACGGCGGCAACGACAACTACGGCAACCCTGGCTGGTACTTCGCGGGCTGCGCGGGCGGCAACTGCGACGGTGACGGCCAGTCCATCAAGAACAACGCGGGCAGCATGTACAACATGAGCGGCAGCTGGGTCCGGGTCTTCTACAACTCCAACCAGAGCGGCCCGTACATCGACATCGCGCCCTACACCCAGGAGAGCCTGGTCGGCACCGTGGTCTACAACCAGAACGCGTCGCAGCTGTTCTGGTAAGCCCGCACCGCCTACGGGCCCCTGTGTCCGGTCATGCCAGCCGCCTGCCGGCATGGCCGGACGCCCTCTCCCCTCCCACTGCACCACCCGTCCACACCGCACCACGCGTCCGCACCGCACCACTCGTCCGCACCGCACGACCCGTCCGCCACTCGCGAAGGAAGTCCTGAGCATGGCTCCCGCCCGTCTCGCCAAACTCCGGTCGACCGCAGCGCTGTTGGCGGCGGTCGGCGCCCTGACCGCAGGTTGCTCGCAGACCGCCACGACCACGACGAAGCCGGCACCGGTCGCCGCTGCGGCTGGCGACGCGTCGGCCGGCCCGAGCGCGACGGCGTCGCCGCTGCCCGCACCGGCCGTCGGTGCGATCCCGGTGGTCGACAGCACGGTCGGCAAGTCGTTGCCGATCGACGCCTACCTGTTCACCCCGGAGCAGTTCAAGCAGCTGGGCGCCGCCCGCGACACGCTGACCGCGCAGTGCATGCAGCGCTTCGGCCTGACGTACGCAGCACCGACCGCCCCACCGCCCCGCCAGGGCAACCAGGTCACCCACCGCTACGACGTGGTCGACCCCGCCGACGGGTACCGGACGGCGAGTTCCGCCCCCGCTCCGACGCCACCGGCACCACAGCTGACCTCCGAGGAGATCGCCGTGCTGGCCGGCGACGTCCCCGGCAACGCGAAGGCGATCACCAGCTTCCACGGCCAGTCGATCCCCAAGGGCGGCTGCCTCGGCGAGGCCGAGGCGAAGCTGACCGCGCAGGGCGGCTCGATGACCGACTCCCCCGTGGCGGTCGGCATCAACTACGACGACTACCAACGCTCGATGACGGACGACAGGCTGCGCGCCGTCTTCCAGCAGTGGTCCGCCTGCATGAAGGCCAAGGGCTACTCCTACGCGACGCCGAACGACGCGACCGACGACAAGCAGTGGAAGGGCACGGCCACGCCGTCGCCCACGGAGATCGCCACCGCCACCGCGGACGCCCAGTGCCGGCAGCAGACCAACGTGATCGGCACCTGGTTCACCGTGGAGAGCGCCTACGAGAACCAGGCGATCCAGGCGAACCTCGACCAGCTCACCCAGGTGCAGCAGGGCATCGCCGCCGTCGTGAAGAACGCGGCCACCGTCGACACCGGCGGGCGGCTCTGACCCCGGTCGAGTGCCGGCAGCCACCGAGCAGCAGCGGCGCGACCTGCACCAGGCCCCGGGGCCGAGGTGCGGGCCGCGCCGCTCCCGCGCCGCCGACCGCCCTACAGCCACCCCCGCTTGGCGGCCTTGATGCCGGCCTCGAAGCGGGAGCCCGCGTCCAGCCTGGCCATCAGGTCGGCCATCATGCGTCGGACCGTGCGCAGCGAGACCCCCAGCCGCTTGCCGGCGGCCTCGTCGGTCAGACCGCCGGCGAGCATGGTGAGGAGTTCCCGCTCGGTGTCGGTCAGACCGGTCGCCGGCTCCACCGGGTTGCCGACCACGAGCGGGGCGGCGCTGCTCCAGGTGTGTTCGAACAGTTGGGAGAGCGAGGCGATGACGCCCGGCGCCGTGACCACCACGGCGCCGCCGCGCGGATTGCCGGGCTCCAACGGCACGATGGCGATCCGGCCGTCACCGAGCCAGAGCCGCTGGCCCAGCACCGGCGCGGTCCGGACCTCGGCGCCGCGGGCCGCCATCGCCCGGGTGTAGCCGAGCGTCGTGGGGTCGTTGTGGATCGCGGTCTGGTACAGCGAGCGCATCCGCACCCCGCGGTCCAGCACCTCCTCGTCGAGCGGCCGGGCCGCCTCCAGCATCTCGGCCGGGAACGCGGTGCCCGGGAACATGCTGTCCGCGGTCTCCCTGATGGAGTAGGCCAGTTGCTCGAACCGGGCCTGGATGACGTCCAGGCCGACCAGGTGTTCCAGCTCCGGAGTCCGTCCGCCGGTCGCCATCCCGGCCGTGATCATGGCGGTGACCAGGTCGCGTTTGGCCTCGACCTGGCGGCGCTGTTCGGCGAGTTGCTCCTCCTGACGGCGCAGCAGGAGTTCCAGTCCGGCCTCCGCGGCGACGGGTACCAGCCGCTGCGGATTCTCCATGGAGGCCCTGATCAGGGCCAGTTCCGCCAGCGTGCCCAGGCAGTGCATCACCTCGGTGGTGGTGGCCCCCAACAAGGCGGCGAGGTCGTCGACTCCGGCTTCGGGTCGGTCGAGCATCGCCTGCCAGACGCGTGCGGTGTCCTGCTCCAGTCCGAGGCCGACGAGCGTGTCGGTCCCGACCATGCGTGCAGCGCTCAATGCGCCCCCCGTTTTGTCCGCGACTTCACAAGATCCCCACGGGATCAGGCTGTCCAGGGACCTCTTCCCCCGCGGGGAACACGGGCAATCACTTGATGTGATCATGCTATCCCTGCCCCGACCGGCGAGGCCGGCCGCCGGTGGTCTGCACCTCTGCTGGCACCAAGGTGCCAAGTGGCTTGGTGCCAGGACGCGCCCGTTCCGGGGCAGGTCGGTGACTGGGATGGTTCTTCCTGCCGGCCGCGGGAGTCACCCGCCGGAAGCCGGCGGACCGGGCTGCCGGGCCCGGAACGACCACCCGTCGGACACCCTGGGGGATACCGCCATGTCGACATCGACCCGCACCGCGTACCGCGCCGCCGCCACCCTGGTCCTCGCCCTGGTCCTGGCCGCCCTGCCGGCGGTCGGCGCCGGCGCCGGCGCCTGGCACGGCACCGTGCGCGGGGGCGGCACCGGTGGCAGCACCGCCGACGCCGCCCCCACCGCGGTGGTCGCCGGCCTGCCGTGCAGCATGTGCTGGGTCACGCCGTCGTGACGACCACGAGGGCCTGACATGGAGCTGGTCCTGATCCGCCTGACCGGCCCGCCGTGGCTCCGCCGGCCCCGCCACCCCGCGCTCCCGACGCCCCAACTGGTGGTCGACGTCATCTGGGCCAACGCGGTGCCGGCCGACCGACTGGAGTACGTGCACACCCGGGCCGGGCCGCTCCCCGCGAGCATCGATCTCGCGCTGTTCCACCGCCTCGACCCGCGCCGGCCCTCGATCGGCGCCACGGCACTCGCCCTGTGTCAGCGGGCGATCGCCAACTCACCCTCCCTGCAGGCCTGGACGGCTCAGCCGCTGCCGCCTCCCGAGTTCTGAGCGGGCCCCGCCCCGGAACTCGGGCCGCGGCGGCGCTCGGGCCGCGACCCGGTGCCGCACCACCCGGGGACGACACGCCACCCGAGACGAGACACCGTCCGGGGAGGAGTCACCACCCGAGACGAGTCACCGTCCGGGGACGAGTCACCGCACCACCACCGAGGCCCGCCGCGATCCGGCGGGCCCGCGTGGCGCCCGCCCGCGCCGGGCACCTCCGGCGCTCCATCACCTTCACGGGGGAACGACGTGACCGATCCATCCTGTACGGCGACCGCCGCCGACCACGGCTGGCCCGCCCGCGGCACCGGCGGGGCAGCGGCCCCCTGGCTGCTGGACGACGAGCTGTGGGCACTGATCGAGCCCCTGCTGCCGCCGTGGCCGGCCCGCGCGCCGGGCCCGCGGCCGGTGGCCGACCGGCTCTGCCTGCAGGGCATCCTGTTCGTGCTCGGCACCGGCATCACCTGGCAGCAACTGCCGCGGGAGCTCGGGTTCGGCTCCGGCCAGACCTGCTGGCGCCGGCTGTGCCGGTGGAGCGAGGCGGGGGTCTTCGGGAAGATCCACCACGTCCTGCTGAGCCGGCCGCAGATCGCCCGACGGATCGACTGGTCCCGCGTTGCGGCGGCCGTCGCCGGCCCGCCGCACGGCCG